>NZ_JBFRTN010000047.1:0-68139 GCF_041474095.1 Vibrio sp. 10N.222.54.A3 | reverse complement strand
TTAATGTCCAAAATCTCTATCAATGAGAGCACCTTGGAACTTCAAACACTGACAAGTCGCCCCGTGGGTTCATGGGGCGGATACGTCCAAAGTCCAAGAGATTTTACGATTAATATCTTGAATATCAGCAGTTGTGTCTAATTGTTTAGATATGTGGAAAAAAGATGATAAAGAATTACGTGTTTTAATCGTTTTCTATTCATTAATATTATTCTGTTTCGAAACCCAGTGAAAGGGAATTCATTGGTTGTTAAGGGTAAAGGATGTGTAAAAATAATAAATATTATTCTTAGATAGGCAGTTAAATACAATGTTAAGAAAAACAACAATCACAACAGTTACAACAACTCTCCTGATGCTAGCTTCTGCTGTACATGCAAACCCATATATTGGAGCATCTGTTGGTCAAGCAAATTTCGAAAGTGCAGACTTTTCTGTTGATTCTCCACTTGGTTCTAGCATCTCTTCATTAGAGTTAGATGATGATTCAAGTTTAGCGGGCAAAATCTACGGTGGTTATCAGTTCAACCGTTATATTGCTTTGGAAGGCTCCATTGGAGGTTATGATGCTTTGGACGGTGATTCAGTTACTGTCGGCGACATGAAATTTGCAGCGATTCAACCTAAAGTTATTTTACCGATTAATGACCGTTTTAACCTTTTTGCGAAAGCTGGGGTAGCATATTTTAATGCTGAGTTTAAGGTAAGTAATTCTTTCGTTGGTGCTGCTGGCCATTCAACACTTTCTGACACAACAGTGGCTGCCATATATGGCTTAGGGGCTGATTTTTCATTGACAGATAATCTTCGTATTGAAGCAACATGGGATTATATGATACCAGAACTAGAAGTGGCAAAAGGGCTTGGTGCGACTGCCACTGTGGATGCTGAGATTAGTGTTTTCTCTCTTGGAATGAATTACCACTTCTAATATTGAAATTCTAGGGAGCTAGGAATATATGGCTCCCTTTGCTATGTTTTAGCTGAGATAAATAGCAGTGGAATTGTTGTGAATGATGTAAACCTTAGACACTTAGATCAGTTGCTTAAGCATTTTGAGATTCACTTATCCCATTCCATAGGCTTAGGTGAATTAGAGGTTGCGCTATGCACCTCTAAACGTAATGCATCAATTGTTATGAAAAAGCTCTCCGAACAAGGTTGGATAGAATGGATCCCCGCAGTCGGTAGGAGTAATCCGAGTAAACTTACGATTAAAAAATCGTTGCAACAAGCGATTACCGAATTATTGATTAACGAACTAATTAAAGGCAGTTTTAAATTAGTATCCCGCCTCGTCGACCTCTACGGTTCGACAGCCGTCCGAGCTCTTACTATAGCAACTGAACAACTCAATCAAACCAATGAATCAAGTAATGCTGTATTGATAGCTTCCTATCCGTGGGTAAACACTATTGATCCAATTAAGACATTTTGCCATGCAGAACTGCATATAGCAAAAAGCGTATATGATGTATTGTTGGTTCAGAGTCCAGATGGTGATCTAATGCCTTCCTTAGCTCACGATTGGGTGATGGAAGATACAAGGATGACTCTATGGCTACGTCCCGGCGTTTACCGACATGATGGTGAGCTTTTGCAAGTTCAAGATGTAGTTTGGAGTATTAGACGTTTAATTGAGGGTAATGGCCCTATAAAAGAGTTATGGCAATGTGCCGAACGCGTAGATGCAGTCGCACCCAATTGTTTAGTTATTACTCTCAAGTACGCCAACAAGTTTTTTCCTTATATGCTAGCTATGTCTAACGCATCTATTGTTTGTCGAGATCAGCAAAGTTTCGGTGATAAATACAGTTACCATATTGGAACAGGGCCGTTCAAGATTGAACACTGGTGTGAAGACAGTATTCAACTTCGAGCACATAAAGACTATTTCTCTACTCGAGCTTTGTTAGAACGAGTTACTTTGTCGCATGCCGATGCGGATATGCAAAATATGATTAGCTTTAATTGCCCGTCGGACCAAGTTGAAGTTCAGGGTATTAGTGCTTTATTCTATTTAACTTATCGAGAAAGGGTTGACTCGAACATTTCGCGAGATACATGGCGCCAACTAGCCGATTATATCCATCAGCAAAAACAGCTACATGATCCTATTAATGCGGTCGAAAGCTTAGCTTTTGATCCCTGTAAAGCTAGGCCAATGATAGCAAACGCCCCAAGCTTGACAGGGAAGATTGTCTTGGCTGAGCCCAAATGGACTATTCCATACTTAATTCGTAATTCTCAATGGTTACATAATGTTATCCGTTCAACAGGAGTGGAGTTGGAAGTTGTTATCGTCAGTAACATTAGTAATCCTCATTTGGTGTCTGAACTAGCTGATATTCTCCTTATTGAAGATGTAATAGAGACACCTGTTGATTACGGAATTTACGAATGGTTAAGTGTGTCAACGGGATTACGATTTAGTTTTGACCGTTTTAAAATGGATGAGCATCAAGCTAAGATAAAACGGGCGATAAGTGGCGAATCACCATCTAGTGAGTTGATGGAGATGGAAAGGGATTTACGTTTAAGTTATACCTATTTACCGTTATTTTCTGGTTATGAAGAAATGTCTAGAACTCAACAAGTCAGAGGGGTTCAAATAAGAAAAACAGGTTATAGTGACTTTTATCGACTTTGGGTCGAACAGTGATTGCTGAGGTTAGAATTCTCTACTATGAAGGTGCACAGCCAAGATGCTACAACAGCACATAGATACTTTCTTGATCGAGTGCCACACGGCGAAATAGATCCGCAAACGTTTGGTCACCACCAAAACAAGTTTGGATGATAAGCGCACCATAAACCCCGCATTCTAATCTTTCAGCACGAAGAATAAGATCAACTCTCCAACCCAAAGGAGAGTTGAAATGGCAAAACGACGCACCAACCTAGAATGGCAAGCACTGTTTGAGCAATATGAAAGCAGCAGTGTTACCCAACGCGCTTTTTGTGAAGAGCATGGACTGAGTTTATCCACGTTCTTTGCCAAACGGCGTCAACTCCAAACAGCAAGCCAATCGGAATCTGTCGGATTTGTTAAAGCCGAAATCGTTGAAAAGACAACCAAGTATCAGGCCCAGATAGCTACGGCGAACATGACACTTCTCATCAATGATGTGGAGCTGAGCATTCCTCAAGGCACGCCAGCGGCCTATCTCGCAGAGCTTATCGGTGCGTTATCATGAAACGCATGCTCAGCGCTCCAGAGATTTACTTGTATCGTGAAAGCGTCGATTTTAGAAAGTCCATCAACGGTCTTGCTGCGATTATCGAAAGTGACACCGACTTACCTTTAGGAAGTGGCGCACTGTTCCTGTTCACCAACAAACAGCGCGACAAAATCAAAGTGTTGTATTGGGATAAAACAGGCTTCGCACTCTGGTATAAACGCCTCGAAAAAGCCAAGTATAAGTGGCCTTCAAAAGAGAAAAACGAGGTGTTTACCCTGACTCAATTTGAGCTTGATAGACTGCTTTCAGGCTTCACAATTATCGGTCATGAACCCATCAAATAAACAATTTTACAATGAGTTAATCGAGAATAAAGCCTTACGATGAATCACAAGGTGACTTCTTCAACGAAGCGGAATGTGAAGCCGTTAAAGAAGACGAGGTTGAGGTGACGACAACCACCACAACGAAAAAACGCGGAAAACGTAAGCCACTTCCAAAGACCTTACCTCGTGAGGTTATCGAACTCGATTTAGACGACCATGAAAAGCAGTGCGCTTGCTGCAATCATAGCCTGCATAAAATCGGGGAAGACCGCAGCGAGAAGCTAGAGTTCACGCCAGCGGTACTCAAAGTGTTGGAATATGTTCGTCCTAAGTACGCTTGCCGCCAGTGCGAGAAAACAGGCGACAGCAGCCGAATCGTTCAGAAGCCATCCCCTCAGAGCCTCATCCCTAAAAGCTTCGCCACAGAAAGTTTGCTGACCAACATCATTCTTGGAAAATACCAATACGCGATGCCACTTTATCGTCAAGAATCGCTGTTTACCCAGTCGGGTATCGAGCTATCACGTACCACCATGGCTAGGTGGGTTATCCAAGTCAGTGAGAAGTTCGCCCCGCTGTATGCCGCCTTGAAAGAGCACCTACTTCAACAAGTGGTGGTTCAAGCGGATGAAACGCCGCTCAATGTGCTCAAAGAAGAGAAGCAGTGTTATATGTGGCTCTACTGCTCAGGCGCTGACTCACCCGAAGCGGCACTGCCGAATGTGAAAAATATTGCCTTGTACGACTATCAAAACAGTCGCGCGAGGGCGTGTCCCGTGGACTTTTTAGGTGACTACAACGGTTATCTACAAACCGATGGCTACGCGGCTTATGATGGACTTCATCACGTCACCAAGGTAGGGTGCTTAGCGCATGCTCGTCGCAAGTTCATGGATGCTAAAAAGCTTCAAGGGAAAGGTAAATCGGGCAAGGCTGATAAGGCGCTGGCTAAAATCCAAAAACTCTACGGGATAGAATCACGCTTAAAAGGGGCGATGTAGACCTTCATATTCCTCTATAGTCAGGTATCTACCGTCACGAATCCTCGAAGGTAAGTCTATTGATTTTGTGACAAAGTAACGATGTATGAACAATAGCTGATTCGCATAGCTTTTCTTGGTGTTAAGAGTTTTGTAGTGTTCAAGAAAGGTTGTAAGAAAAGGGCACAGGGGGATGAAATTTTCATCCACAATGCTGATATCACCCCCGCCAGACTGTGTTTTAAAACTAATCACTCGACCTGTTCTATTCATTACAAAAAAATGCCCTTAATAAAAATAAGTAAGTATGGGTTGATTAGTTATAACGTTAAGGATTTTTATTCCAACTATATGAACTGTTAGTTATTTAATCAATGTAGTTTGCTTTACATATTTTTACAAAGAATAATTTGCAGGCTTCTTGATGGTAGAGAAGTTCGGTTATTCGGCGGCCGACGTCACATTGTTGTTCTTGGTTAACTATCTGTTTAACTTCTTGTTTGCGAAGCGCATTGGTCGATTTATCGGTGTGGTTGGCGAGCGTAAAGGGCGTTGTTGATCAAATCAGCTTGAAGATCAACGACACCATATGTAGCTAGCCGTTAGCTTCTAACGGGCATACCTAGTCCTATGACTTTGTTAATCGCTTTGACATTCGCCATGATTTCGCCCACTTGAGCGTTGTAACATCTCAAGCTCAATTTATCGCTTGTTAGCCCTTTATATCGGGACATAGCAGTCTCAGATATTGAACGATAGTGATAACCAGACTCTGTTTTCCATTCCGATATTGTTCCATCTCTCAGAGCCATTACCGCTTTGTTTCTGGGATGACCGTCTTCCCAAAGAGCTGCATTCTTTCGAGGCGGTATTAACGGAGTACAGCCTTTATTTTTCAGAGTCTCGTGGCAATTTTTTGTGTCATATGCTCCATCGGCGGATACGGCAGCGACCTTTCTACGTAGTGGGTTGAGTAACGTCGGTAACACTTCACTATCGCCTACATTTACAAGACTGACTTCCGCACTAATCGCTTCGTGAGTATCCACATCCACAGCTAAGTGCAGTTTGCGCCATGTCCTACGTTTTTCTGTACCATGCTTTTTCACTTTCCACTCCCCCTCACCAAAGACTTTGAGGCCAGTAGAATCAATGGCTATATGGCGAATAGCCCCTCTCGATTTATTGCGATATTTGACCTGAACTGTCTTCGAGCGTTTACTGATACAGGTGTAGTCAGGGGACGTTAGTGGAACATCTAATAGCTCAAAGATAGAGTCGATAAAGCCTTGAAGAGCACGTAAAGGAAGAGAGAAGATGCCCTTAATCATCAATGCGGTTTCAATCGCTGTATCAGAGTACTGAAAGCCTCTCCCACGCTTACCATGATGAGTTTTGCATCGCCATGCATCTACGGCTGAATCATCTATCCAGAATGTAACCGAACCACGTTTACAAAGAGCCTTATTGTACTCCGTCCAGTTAGTTATCTTCTTGTTTGCTTTACCCATATCACCACCATTCCAATCGTTTCAAATGATCAGATCACAGGACTTGGAAAAGGTTCAACTAATTTAGGCAACAACGCCAGCGTAAAGCGTTGATCTTCGAGTATGTTGGCTTGATTGGTGTGTTTGTCGGTTATGGTTTGGTGCAAAGCGCGGCGGCACTTTACGTGATCGATCACCTGTTCTTTGCATTGGCACTAGCGATCAAAACTTACTTTCAGAAAATTGCAGATCCGGCTGACATGGCATCAACCGCTGGTGTCTCTTTCACCATCAATCATATTGCAGCGGTCGTTATTCCAGTGGTGTTTGGTGTGATTTGGTTGTCTTCTCCTGCAACGGTTTTCTATATTGGTGCAGTGATGGCCGTGGTTTCTCTAGCGCTATCTTTAAACATTCCGAAGAAACCTGAAGAGGGCAACGAAGTGCGAATGTTTAGCTGGCGCTAATGTTGGTCTCGATATTATGAAATAAGCAAAAAGCTCCAATAGTGATATTGGAGCTTTTTGTTTATGTGGGATATGTATATCTAATCCGCAAAATAGGTTTCACGCGGATCAGTTTCTTACGGTTTTTAATTCGGTACGCAGCTTGAAAATTCCCTTTGGTGCCTTGGTGAGTAAAATGCCGCAAAGTAGGGGGATCATCATAAACAATGATTGTTCAGACAGAACTTCACCGTTGACGTAACAAGATATTAGCAGCGCTACTACCGGGAAAATCAAAAAGCAGATAGACGCTTGGAAAGGGGGCGAAACCTGCCCTAATTTGAAGTAAGCCACAATGCCGCCAACACTCGCGACAAAGCCTAGGTAAACCACGGCTGAGATTGAATCCTCAGTGAAGGATTCAACATTCACGTTTTCACCTACAGCTGAAACAGCGAATAAGAATAAAGCAGCAATCAGGCTCGGTACGGCGTTGTAGGTCAGTACTTCAATACCTTTGCAGTGCTTTTGAACCAGCACATACATAACTGCGTGAATCGCAACAGCAAGGCCTAAGCAAACCGTGCCAATTAGGTAGTCATCGCCACCCATCTGCATTTCGTTGCCAAGGATTAAACATAGGCTCACAACAGCAGCGATCAACCCGAATATCTGGTGCTTCGCTAGTCGTAGACCTAAGAATAAGCCAGACATCAACATCACAGCCACAGGCATGTTGGCGAAGATGATCGACGCTAAACCTGAAGAGATGTATTGCTCGCCATAGATCATCAACGTAAACGGAATCGCGAAATACATCAACGCAACAATAAGCAGCCATTGGCGCTTACCTTTAGGGAACAGCAGTGGTTGGTTGAAGACTTTCGCCAATACTGCAAGCAGAGGTGCTGCAAGTAAAAAGCGCAACGCAGTAGCAAAAATAGGTGGGATAGAATGCAATGCTACTTCCATAGCGAACCAAGTGGTTCCCCAAATTAAGCAAACAGAGACAAAAAGCAAAATAGTTAGCGACTTCGAATTCATGGTGACTACTCATTAATAATTATTTTAAATCATAGGCTTGTAGCGCCTTAATGACGTGGCACAGTATAGAAAGGTAGTCGGAGAAAAGTTTTGTCTTTTTATCTCTAATTTGAGTTTTTTTGTGGAAATTAAATCTCTAGTATGATTATTTTATAGAAAATAAATTCGATTTAGATAGTTAAAGTAAAGTCATTGTTCTTTGTGAGGTTTAATTTAACTTAAGGAATGGTCAACTCAACGAGTATGGCTGTTGGGTTATTGCTGTTAGCGTAGCAACAAAAAACGCGCCCTCAATGAGGCGCGTTTTTGAACAATACGTTTAAGAGGCTGCGTCTACTGCGTAACAGGCTTGACTTGTTTGGATTGTCTTACCGCAAGGATAAGTTGTGGTAGCAGTGACATCACTATCATGCCGGTCATTAGTGAGTATTGTACTGCAGTGAATGATTCACCCATCAACACCATACCGGTCACGATGCCAGCTACTGGGTTTGCGATGCCACCGAAGGTGAAATCAACCACCGACATACGCTGTAGCAACCACACATACATGCCGTAACCCAGCGCTGTGTTTAGCCCAATAACCCATACGAGTCCCATAGCATTACGAGTATCGAAATGAGTGACAGCGTTAATATAAGGCTGCGGATCGATGAATGCATGAACGCCAGACGCGACAGACAAAATCGTACCGCCCAGAATCAGTTGCCATGTTAATACCTTCCACCAGTGCATGCGGTTACCCAGTGACTTGGTAATGCTGCTGCCGATGACAATACACATTATTGCGGCAAACATTGCGCCTAAACCGATTGGGTTCAGAGCAATTTGGCTTGGGTTAAACAGTATCCACGCTAAGGTGATCAAGCCAATACCCGAAAGGGCTTGAATCAGATGCGGGCGCTGTTTTTTCACTACCCAGTGGAAGATCATCGCGAACACCGGCACGGAGATCATGCCCACGCCAGAGATTGCCGAAGGCAGCGTTAGCGCCATCACGAAGATCAAGCCAAAGAAGGTCGCGATATTGATAAGGCCCAGTGTGAAAATGATTTGCCACTCGCCTTTTTTAGGCAGTGTTGGTTTTACTGCTAGCAATAACAAACCAGCAGGTAACGCACGCAAAGCACCCAATAATAATGGTGGCCACTCCTGTAGCGTAAATTGCGTCACTGCATAGGTTGTTCCCCAAAAGAACGCGGGGATCATTGCTAATAATATGTTCATTTAAAATATCTTTACGTTAAGATAACTATTGTGTGAACTGTATACTGAGAACTAGTGGTTGTAAAGTATCTTTATGTTAAACTAGTTTGAAGTAATCAGACTAACAACGGAGCGAGATTGCAAATGGATGCTATCGACCGCGTAGTAGAGCAATGGGCAAAGGAAAAGCCCGAACTAGATACTGAGCCTATGGCAATGATGGGTCGGATTATGCGTATTGCCAAGTATATGGAGACGCAAGTTGCCGAGCTTCATAAAAAATACGACATGAAGCTGGGTGAGTTTGATGTGCTGGCGACGTTGCGACGTTCTGGGAAGCCTTACCGACTGACGCCATCTGAACTGATTGGATCCATGATGCTGACATCTGGCGCGATGACCAATCGCCTTGATAAGCTAGAAGCCAAAGGGCTGATCAGTCGTGAACACAGCAAAGAAGACAGACGCAGCGTGAGTGTCCAGTTAACTAAAGATGGTCTTATTCTGATTGACCAAATGATGACTGAACATGTCGAAATGCAGAAAAAACTGGTTAAATCATTGTCTGCGAGTCAGAAGAAGAACACCAACCAACTTCTGAAAACATGGTTGAGCGCGTACGAGTAGTTTTTCTGATCTTCCTTTAGATTCAATAAAAAACCGAAGCTTAATCGCTTCGGTTTTTTTGTGCTTGTTTAAGAACTTCAAGTACAGCGAATTGGCGAGTTAAGCTTGCAGCATCTCGTCACTGAACAGTTCTGCACAACCAATGCCGTTGATGGCGCAACTTTCGTCGATGTCTGAGATGTCACCGCTGACCCCAATCGCACCAAGTACCGTTTTATCCTTATCTCGAATCAGTAGCCCCCCTGGAACTGGCACCATGTTTCCGTGTGCGAGCACGTTTACGGCGGAGATGAATGCTGGTCGGTTGTCAGCATCTTGGGCGAGTTTTCTAGAGGAACAACGCAGTGCGAGTGCCCCCCACGCTTTAGCGATCGCGATGTCTGGTCGCATCATGCTAGAGCCGTCTTGACGTTGCAGAGAAATCAGCTTGCCACCGCTGTCTAAGACGGCGACCGTCAAAGGTTCTGTGTGGATTTTGTTTCCTGCTTTTAAGGTGCCATCAATGATGGTTAACGCTTGTTGTAGAGTCAAACTTCCCATGTTATCTCCTAGTTTTTCAAGGGGCCGTGTACCAAGCTAAGTCAGCCAATCATTACGCTTGTTGTGAATATCATCGACTGATTCAGCTCGGTACAAGAGTCCTAACTGGACTCTTGTAATAGCCCATAGCTGGGTAAAGTTAGGAAGGCAGCGAACTCTTTGGCTGTAGAAAGTTGATAGAAAAGATCAGCTGTCTCTTCAAATCGACCTGCTGTATAGCGCGAGTCTCCGACTTCATGTTTTATCGTGTCTAGCTCTTGGTAAAGCCAAGAGTGGAATAGTGATTTGGTAAAGGTTTGGCCATCATCGAGTGTTACCCCGTGGTGGATCCACTGCCAGATATTGGCTCTTGAGATCTCAGCAGTCGCGGCATCTTCCATGAGGCCGTAGATAGGCACACAGCCGTAGCCTTGAATCCAAGCTTCGATGTAATACAGCGCGATGCGTATATTCTTACGTACTCCTACTTCGTCGCGACTGCCCTCACAAGGCTTTAGCAACGAGTCTGCATTGATCACATGCTCTGGGCTTTGGAAATCCATTTGGTTTACTTTGCCATCTAAGTGCTTATCAAAGATCGACATTGCCAAATCAACCAGTGCAGGGTGTGCGACCCATGTGCCATCATGTCCGTTCTGAGATTCTCTTTGTTTATCTTCGATAACCTTGGCGGTTACACGTGCCATTTCTTGCGGGTCTTTTGCTGGAATAAAGGCTGACATCCCACCCATTGCTAATGCGCCACGAGCGTGACAAGTGCGCACCAACAGTTGGCTATAGGCGTTGAGGAATTCTTGATCCATGCCGATCCCGTGGCGGTCTGGCAAGATGCGGTCTTTATGGTTTTTCAGCGTTTTGATGTAGCTGAAGATGTAATCCCAACGGCCACAGTTCATCGCTACGATATGATCACGCATGGCGTATAAGATCTCTTCCATTTGGAATACGGCTGGCAGAGTTTCAATCAACACGGTCGCACGAATGGTGCCTTTGGGTACGTGGAAATAGTTTTCGGTGAAGCTGAAAATATCGTCCCACCAATGTGCTTCTTCCATGCTCTCAAGCTTGGGAATGTAGTAGTAAACGCCTAAGCCTTGCTGCGCACGTGATTGATAGTTGTGGAAAAAGTACAGCGCAAAGTCCATCAAACAACCAGCGATAGGTTGATTGTTGAATTGAATCGATTGTTCAGGTAGATGGATTCCACGAGGGCGAGCGATTAACAACGCAGGGTCGCTGTTTAGCTGGTAGTTCTTTTTTTTCTTCTCATCGAAATAGCTGATGGTGCCTAAATTGGCATCTCTTAAGTTAATTTGCCCTTCGACCATGTTGGCCCAAGTTGGGGAAGACGCATCCTCAAAGCAGCACATGAAGACTTTCGCACCCGAGTTTAATGCGTTGATTACCATCTTTCTCTCGATAGGACCTGTGATCTCTACGCGACGATCTAGTAGCTCTGGTGGCGGTGTTGCGACTTTCCACTCTTTATTCTGACGAATAGAGATGGTGTCCTTTCTGAAATTGGGTAACTCACCGTTATCGTATTGTGCTTGTTTAATATCGCGATCATTTAGCAGGGCATGACGGCGATCTCCAAACTTGTTAACGATAGCTTCTAAGAATTTCAATGCATCTTTAGACAAGATCTTTTTGTACTCGGGGTTGTCCATATTCCCAAGTACCTGCATACACAGCGTTTCTTCTCTTTCTTTCACGTCATTCATCATTGCCTGTCTCCTTTACACAATACGATGTCATTTTGTATACAAAATGTTCTTTTTAACGATATTTATATTGTAGAAATTGTATACAAGCAAATGGTATTTAACATTTATTTATCATTTGATCTTTTTGTGATTTATTTTTACGTAAAGATATTTTATGTAAAGCAATGAATTGTAAGCTTTTCAGGCTTAATTGCTGTTCAATAGGATAGGTTGATGTAACAAAATTGTTTCAAATTGGACTTGATAAATGCTGAGGATGATTCATAGTACACAAAAGTTAGTTTTATTGTATACAATATGAAATGGAGGTTCGAATGGCAATTATGAAAGCGATTGAAGCAGCGGTAGAGGTGCTTAAATGTGAAGGAGTAGACATCGCATTTGGTGTTCCCGGCGCAGCGATAAATCCAATGTACGCAGCGATGAAAAAGCTCGGAGGAATCGACCACGTCTTAGCTCGACATGTAGAGGGTGCATCGCATATGGCCGAAGGGTACACGCGTACCAATCAAGACAATATCGGTGTGTGTATTGGTACCTCTGGCCCTGCGGGAACGGACATGATCACGGGGCTTTATTCGGCGTCTGCAGATTCAATCCCAATCCTATGTATTACAGGTCAGGCTCCGCGTGCTCGCCTTCACAAAGAAGACTTCCAAGCGGTTGATATTGAATCTATCGCTAAACCAGTCACTAAGTGGGCGACTACGGTTCTTGAACCGGCTCAAGTGCCACGCGCGTTCCAAAAAGCCTTTCATTTAATGCGTTCGAGCCGTCCGGGTCCAATCCTGATTGATCTACCGATTGATGTTCAGCTGGCTGAAATTGAGTTTGATATCGATACCTATGAACCGCTAGAACCTTATAAGCCACAAGCGACACGCGCGCAGGTTGAGAAAGCATTAACCATGATGTCTCAATCTGAAAAACCGCTGATTGTATCTGGTGGTGGCGTGATTAACGCTGGCGCGTCTGAATTGTTGCAGCAGTTTGCCGAGATCACTGGTGTTCCTGTGATTCCAACCTTAATGGGTTGGGGCTCGATTCCGGATGATCATGAGTTAATGGCGGGTATGGTAGGGCTACAAACTTCTCACCGTTATGGCAATGAAACCATGCTTAATTCTGATTTTGTGTTTGGTGTTGGTAACCGCTGGGCTAACCGTCATACCGGTTCTGTGGATGTTTACACCGAAGGCCGAAAGTTCGTACATGTAGACATTGAACCAACCCAAATAGGCCGTGTGTTCTGTCCTGATTTAGGCATTGTCTCTGATGCGAAAGCAGCATTAGAGCTAATGGTTGAAGTGGCGCAAGAGTGGCGTGATGCTGGCAAGCTGCCGAACCGAAATGCTTGGGCAAGTGAGTGTCAGGAACGCAAGTCGACCATGCTGCGTAAAACCAATTTCGATGAAGCGCCAATGAAACCGATGCGTGTTTATGAAGAGATGAACAAGGCATTTGGTCGTGACACTTGTTATGTGAGCACCATTGGTTTGTCGCAAATTGCTGCCGCTCAGTTCCTGCATGTTTATAAGCCGCGTAACTGGATCAACTGTGGTCAAGCTGGCCCATTGGGTTGGACAACACCAGCCGCATTGGGTGTACGAGCAGCCGATCCAAATCGCGATATTGTCGCTATCTCTGGTGACTATGATTTCCAATTCATGATTGAAGAACTGGCCGTCGGCGCGCAATTCAATCTGCCATACATTCATGTGTTGGTGAACAACTCGTATCTAGGTTTGATTCGCCAAGCACAGCGCCAATTTGATATCGACTATTGTGTACAACTGGCGTTCGATAACCAGAATGCACCAGAGCTTGAAGGCTACGGTGTTGACCATGTTGCCGTTGTTGAAGGCCTAGGTTGTAAGGCAATTCGAGTTCGTGAACCAGAGCAAATTGCCGCTGCGTTTGAGCAAGCCAAAGAGCTGATGAACAAGCACAAGGTGCCAGTGGTCGTTGAGCTGATTCTTGAGCGAGTAACCAACATTGCGATGGGCGTAGAGATCAATGCCATCAACGAATTTGAGCCACTTGCCGAAAGCCGCGGCGATGCCCCAACAGCGTTAGCGTACAAGTAATCATTAAGTCATGTGTATACGTAGAGCTGAGGTTTAGCTCTACGGAAAGTCTCCAAGAAATCGGAGCCTTACTAAGCAACCGTAGCTCCATCAAATAACCGTTGCTTCACTAAACAGTCATAGTTTCACCAAATAAAGAATAAGGACAGAGTCATGGCAAAATTTGCAGCAAACTTGTCAATGTTATTCACGGAAGTTGATTTTATGGATCGCTTTGAAGCTGCCGCAGAAGCGGGCTTTCAAGGTGTGGAATACCTTTTCCCTTACGCCTTTGATGCTAAGGAAATCAAAGCAAAGCTCGACGCTAATAACCTAGAGCAAGTGCTATTTAACTTGCCTGCGGGTGATTGGGATTCTGGCGATCGTGGTATCGCGGTAGACCCAGCGCGAGTTGAAGAGTTTCAAGCGGGTGTACCTAAAGCCATCGCTTACGCAAAAGCGCTCGGTTGTACCCAAGTGAATTGCTTGGCTGGGATTGTTCCGCAAGGTGTGACCCAACAAGACGCGCAATCGGCGTTTGTGATTAACCTGCATTACGCGGCGAACGCACTCGCAGCAGAAGGCATCAGCTTAGTGATAGAAGCAATCAATACTCGCGATATTCCGGGCTTCTTCTTGAACACGACTGAGCAAGCCAAAGCGATCCTCAAAGAGGTAGGGAGCGATAACCTTTCTATCCAATACGATATTTATCACATGCAAATTATGGAAGGCGATCTTACGCCGACCATGCAGCAAAACATTGGCCAAATCGCACACGTTCAACTGGCTGACAACCCAGGTCGACACGAACCGGGGACCGGAGAAATCAATTACCCATTCGTGCTCAATTATCTTGATGAGCTTGGTTATCAAGGCTGGGTTGGCTGCGAATACAAGCCGAAAACAACAACGACAGAAGGCCTTGGTTGGCTACACCAGTACCGTTAATTGCGTCTGGTAACCCTCAAACGTTAAGGAGAACAACATGTCTAAAATTGCATTTATCGGAACTGGCATCATGGGGAAACCTATGGCGAGTAACCTTCAAAAAGCAGGTCACGATTTGATTCTGTCGGATCACTTTAATGCAGCACCTGCCGATCTTGTGGCAGCAGGAGCAACGGTTTGCCATTCACCCGCAGAAGCGGCAGAGGCGGCGGATGTCATTATCTTAATGGTGCCGAATACACCACAAGTTGAAGATGTCCTGTTTGGTGACAACGGCGTCGAGCAAGGCCTCACAGCAGGTGGCGCAACGGGTAAGCTAGTTATCGATATGAGTTCAATCTCGCCAATCGCGACCAAAGCCATTGCCGCTCGGATCAACGAAGGCGGTGCTTCATACCTTGATGCTCCGGTATCAGGTGGCGAAGTAGGCGCTATCAATGCAGCGCTGACTATCATGGTTGGTGGTGAGCAAGACGCCTTTGACAAAGCACGTCCGCTATTTGAAATCATGGGTAAGAATATTACGCTGGTGGGCGACAACGGTGCGGGTCAAACCTGTAAGGTCGCAAACCAAATCATTGTGGCGTTGAATATCGAAGCCGTGTCTGAGGCACTGGTGTTTGCATCAAAAGCTGGCGCTGATCCAGCACGCGTACGTCAGGCGCTATTAGGTGGCTTTGCTAACTCTAAGATATTGGAAGTACACGGCGAGCGCATGGTTGAAGGCACATTTGACCCTGGCTTTAGAATCTCGCTTCACCAGAAAGACCTGAACTTAGCGCTAACGGGCGCTCAAGAATTGGGTGTCGCACTGCCGAATACAGCTAACGCTCAAGAGCTGTTTGGCGAGTGCGCCGAAATGGGCGGTGAAGGTTGGGACCACTCTGCGCTTATCCAAGCGATTGAGAAACGTTCTGACCACTCGATTCGCTAATTAATTAAGGCTGCTATCGATTCGTAGCCCAACAGTTTGTTTATAAATCGCGTAGTTTCGTCTCCTTTTATACGCGTTCCTGATACAGGGCAGAGGTTGAAGTTGTTCCTTTCCAACTTGATCTTAGCAGGCACCCTTTGGCCTTGTATCGGGGTTCTTTTTTTCTCCGTCAACTAAGGAGTGGCTGATGGACATTGATGCTAAGCAGTTTCTACAAACCCTTTTCTCAAGTGCTGTAAATCAGGCGCTACCTAAAAATCACATCGAACCTTTTCTTCCTCAAGACATTTTTTATCGCTCTGCTAATCAAGCTGGGCGTACTGTGGTGATAGGAGCAGGAAAAGCGGCCGCATCAATGGCAGCAGAGCTTGAAGCGGTTTGGCAGGTAAAGAAACAACAAGACCTTGCACTGCGTGACCTTGAAGGCTTGGTGGTGACTCGTTATGAGCACACCGCCCCTTGCGAACACATTGAGGTGATTGAAGCAGCGCACCCCGTGCCAGATGCGATGGGCTTAGAAGTGAGCCAACGTATGCTGCAATTGGTGAGTAGCTTGAGCGCAGATGACACGGTTATTTGCCTACTGTCGGGTGGCGGTTCCGCTTTGCTAAGTCTGCCCGGTGGCGACATCAGCCTAGCAGAGAAGCAACAAATCAATAAGGCGCTGCTTAAATCAGGCGCCGCCATTGATGAGATGAACTGTGTGCGCAAGCATTTATCGTCAATCAAAGGTGGGCGACTAGCAAAAGCGGCTTATCCAGCAAGAGTTATATCTTTGGCGATTTCAGATGTGCCGGGCGATGACATCAGTGTGATTGCATCAGGTCCGACTGTACCCGATACCACTACGCGTTTTGATGCGATGGCAATTTTAGAACGTTATCAAATAGAAACACCACGCTCGGCATTTGAATGGCTAAATAATCCAGAGTCAGAGACGGTTAAACCAGATGACGTATGTTGGAAGAACGCGGAGCACCATATTATCGCGACACCAATGTCGGCATTGGAATCCGCTGCTGCAGAAGCTGAAGGCTTGGGTATTCCCGCTTATGTGTTGAGTGATTGCATAGAGGGAGAAGCGCGAGATGTCGCGAAGGTGCATGCTGCGCTAGCCAAACAAGTGGCTAATAACAAGCACCCATTTGAGACGCCTTGCGTGATACTTTCCGGCGGGGAAACCACGGTAACCGTTAAAGGGAATGGTCGCGGTGGGCGTAACTGTGAGTTCTTGTTGAGCTTGTATAACGAGCTTAAAGGCCAAGATAACATATTTGCATTGGCTGCTGATACCGACGGGATTGATGGTGTTGAAGACAATGCGGGAGCATGGATCGCGCCTCAAACATGGCAACTAGGTTCGAGCCTGTCGCTTAAAGCGCAAGACTATCTCGATGCGAACAACAGCTACGACTTTTTCAAGCAAGTCGATGTACTTCTTACCACGGGACCAACGCTGACCAATGTGAATGACTTCCGCGCAATATTGATTCTTTAACTTGAACAGTTCAAAAACACGGTATGGAATGGTCGCTTCTTAACAAATAGAGCGGCCATTTTATTGTTATCAATGCGGTGACCTTGAGTTCTGAGATTATCTTCTGGACTAATGAAGCACGTTGATTACTATGATTTTAGTAACGAGCTGTAAAGGATGCAATATGTCTAGGATCAGACAAAAGAATCAAGATTTAATCATCGAAGTCGCGTGTGAACAATTCGCTACTCATGGTTATGCCGCAACAAAAATGGCAGATATCGCAAAATCGGCCGACATTCCCAAACCCAACGTGTTCTATTACTTCAGTTCTAAAGATAAGCTCTATAATGCCGTTTTAGAAACCGTTACTCAGCCATTACTGGAAGCGTCTCGTCCGATTGAAGAGCTCAGCGATCCTGTTGAAGCCTTGTCCCAATATATTCAAACCAAACTGATCATTTCTCGCGACCACCCACATGCCTCTAAGGTATTTGCCAATGAAGTGATGTCTGGCGCTAAGGTGCTGCCGAAAGAGATTGGCGATGAGCTGTATAAGCAATCCCAGATGATCCTCGATAAGTTCTCAACATGGTCGGCGCAGGGCCTAATGGACGATGTTCCCGCTCATCACCTGATGTTTACCATCTGGGCGGCAACTCAAACCTACGCCGATTTTGGCTGGCAGATTTGCAGCGTGATGCAGAAGGACCAACTCGATGATAAAGACTATGCCGATGCCGCTCAGTTCATCACACAGTTAGTGATTCAAGGCTGTGGTGTGAAAGGGAGCACTTGAAAGCTGGAGAGTCTTGCTTTAAGCTTGCTCTTCAGGAAATTGAAATGCCTTATCGTAGAATAAGGCATTTTTTACGCTTGTATTTTAGCTGTATGAGGCTTAGCCAACTAACAAGAAGAAGAGAGCTGTTGCGACAATACCTATCAATGCGTAGGGGAATTGAGTGGTTGCGTGTTGCATTGAGGTACACCCGGAACCTTGAGCTGACAATACCGTTGAGTCACTAAAGAAACATGAGTGACTGCCCGCTGCTGATGCCGAAAGCAGAGCCGCAATAGTTAAATGTAGAGGTACGCCAAGTTGTTCGCCTAGAGGCAATACGATTGGCATAGCAACTGCAAAAGTTCCCCAAGAAGATGCGGTAGCAAACACCAATGCACCGGTGATCATAAAGATAATTGCTGGGAAGTAAGACGCCGATAGATAAGGGCTTACTGTCTCGATGACATATTGTGTCACTCCTAGAGAATCATTCACAGACTTCAGCATGAATCCACCAATCACCGTTGCCAATGGCAGCAGCATAACTTTGATTCCGTCGTAGACAGCTTCAAACATATCATTCATTGAGATTAGACGTTGAACACCATAGAAGCAGATAGTAAAGATAATTGCGACAAATACGCCTGCTAATAGATCAATACCGAAGTACCAGCTTGCACCAACTAACACCACCATAGGCAATAGGAAGTTGATTAATCCCATCGTTGGGTTGGTGTGCGCTGTAATATCTGCGCCAAAGTCGATGTCTGTTGCACCGTCAGGACGTACTTGACCTTTCTTCGCTCGTTCCTCAGCCTGCTTCATTGAGCCTAAATCCGGCATCTTTTCTAACGCAACGAGAAGGACGATTATCAGCGTAACCCAGCCATAAGCCATGTATGGAATCGCTTCAATATATGCTTTGATACCCTCACCAGCTTCAGCCACTCCATTCGCTTCAAGCAGTGAGCTAAAGAAAATAGCCCATGTTGATATTGGCACCAGAATACAAATCGGCGCAGCGGTGGAATCGACTAGATAAGATAGTTTTTCACGGGAGATGTTGTATCCGTCAGTAATCTTCTTCATCGATGATGAGATAGCGATCGCGTTCAGATAGTCATCAATAAAGATCATGATGCCGAGGAAAAAGGTCATCAGCATAGATTGTTTACGGCTCTTAACCTTTGTGACCAACATATCTGAAAAGCTTAAAATACTGCCGCCTTTTTCGAGAATTGCGATTAATCCCCCCATCAGTCCGCAAACTAGAACGATCCATGCAATGGTTTCGTTCATCATTACATCCATCGATATGCCGACAATTTGCTCAACGGCTTGCGCAGGATTGAGTAGTAGTACACCAGCGATGGTACCACTAAAAAGCGCCTCTACGGTGCGGTGTGTAGTTAGGGCGAATACCAAAACAAGTGCGGTAGGGAGAAGGCTCATCCATCCATAGGCCTCTCCTTCTTGGTGGTTCAATCCAATTGATGTGAAGAAAATGAAAGTCGCGACAACCAATAGAGATACCATGATGTGTTGACTGTTGATCTTCAGCGGCGCGTCCAACGCCTTAGTTTGCGTAGTCATACGTGTAGTTCCTTTGTTTATGCTGAGTGCAACATCCAGTCGATTTCTAATGGAGTGATGGCGCGTTCAAACTCCGCCAGTTCACTTCGTTTACAAGCTAAATATAGATCGACAAACTCTTTAGAGATGTACGGGGTCAGCTCACTGCGTTCTAGCTGATCGAGAGCTTCAGACATACGCAGAGGTAAGTCTATTGCATCATCACTGAGGGAGTTAGGACATTGGTCTTTGGTATAGTTTTCACTCGCTAATACTGCGGATAGTACTACTGCAGCGAGAATGTAAGGGTTAACGTCAGCTCCCGCAATGCGGTGTTCAATTCGGCGATTGTTGCTGTCGCTGATAGGAACACGCAGTGCGACACCACGATGGTTCTCGCCCCAGTCTGCTTTCGTTGGCACGTAAGCTCCTGGAACAAAGCGGCGGTAAGAGTTAACGTTAGGGCAAATCAAGGCCATGGAATCGGATGTTTGAGCAAGCATCGCGGCCATGGTTTGATAAAAGAGATTACTGGGTTCACCATCTTGTTGGCTGAAGTGATTATTGTCGTTGGAATCCACCAAGCTAAGGTGGATGTGCATACCGTTACCAGCTTGCTCACTAAATGGCTTAGCCATGAAGGTAGCATCGAAATCATGTTGATTAGCAATTTGACGAATTAGGCGTTTGACGATGATGATTTCATCACACACTCGTAGTACATCTTTAGAGTGGTTGAAGTTAATCTCGAATTGTCCTGGGGCGGATTCAGATAGTGCCCCCGAAGTATTTAACCCTTGTTCTTGAGCGACTTTGTTAAGATCGGCCAAAAAGTCTGCGTAATCATCCAAACCATCTAAGTCATAGACTTCGGTATCTTTTTCTCGTGATTTTTTGTTTGGGTTGATGGCTGTTTGTAGTGCTCCCATCTCACCCCGCTTCCTGTCTATTAAGTAAAACTCTAGCTCTAAGGCAACACATGGATGTTGATCTTTGGTGTGTAATTTTTCGAGAATTTCACTGACGATATTACGAATAAAGAGCGGGTTTGGGGTGTGGGCTGACTCATCCATCATACTCAACATTATTTGGCCCACTTGCTCTTTAGCGGTAGGCATCAATGTATCCGCAATTGGGAAACACATGTTGTCTGGTTCTCCCAATTCTTCACCTAACCCTGCTGTTTCAACCACATTACCTTTGGTATCTAAAGTAATTGTCGAGAGGGGAAGAGCTACTCCTTTATGCAGCTTGTGTAGTGCACTTACTGGGATGCGCTTGCCTCTTGGTGTGGCATTGATGTCGGTAAAAATCAGATCAACAAACTCGATGTTGGGCCATTTTTGTCGAAAATTTTTAACTTCCTGTAGATACGATTCCATTGTGTTCTCCAACTAGCCTCTATATTTGGTAAATTAAAAGTAATAAAAAAGAAACAAGTCAATTGTACTAATTAGACTAAAGTCTAGTTTTAAAGGTTATTTCCTTTTAATACATAAGCTTGCGTTGATTGCTTTGAAATTTACAATTTTATTGAAAGATGTTTCTGTTAACTATTTTGTAACAGTTGATTGTGTTTTGCTCAATATAATGTCCAAAATTAGTCGTTTTTTTGACCAAAAAGGTGGGTTTGGTCACGCTTTGGTCATAATATCGAACATCGGTGTTGATAATTTTGTACATGATTTGTAGTGTAAGTGTTAAATAAATCGAGCACGGAAGTAACATGTCTAGAACAAGCAAACCCATTATTGGAATTGTTAGTTGCGCTAAAGAATTGGGTGGCTATCAAATACAGGCAGTGAATAATTTTTACCTCACGGCTGTGAAAGACTTTGGTGGATTGCCACTGATATTGGCTCCGGATATGGCAAGTGAAGACGTTGAGCGTCTTCTTAACATCTGCGACGGTTTTTTATTTCCGGGGAGTCACTCAAATGTGGCACCACATCATTACAACGGCACTCATGAAGAGTCTAAGAAAGATGAAGCTCGAGATGAGCTTTCCTTTACTTTGATTCGTCAAGCGATAGACAAAGACATTCCGTGTTTTGGTGTTTGCCGTGGATTTCAAGAGATGAATGTTGCTCTGGGAGGCTCACTGAACCCAGCAGTTCATGATTCAGGTTTCAACGACCATAGAGAGAGTGAGGTCGAAGACTTTGAGGAAAAGTACGCTCCATCACACGCGGTGTTGGTGCAAAAACAAAGTTTGTTTGAGAAATGGCTGACTGAAAATCATTGGGAAAACACTATCTTTTTTGAGGTTAATACTCTTCATAACCAAGGGGTTGACCAATTAGCTCCCCAACTGACTGTGGAAGCTAAAGCACCGGATGGTTTAGTGGAAGCGTTTAGTCTTCCAGGGCAAAAATTCTTTGTTGGCGTGCAGTGGCACCCAGAATGGAAAGCAAAAACGAATCATTTCTCTCAAATTTTGTTTAAAGAATTTATGATGGCGGCCTCTCTATAAGTTAGGAGCCACCTACATGGACAACCAAGAGATTGGTAAAAATATTGTTCGATTAAGAAAAGAACATGGATTGTCACAACGAGAATTAGCCGAACGAGCAGGTATTACACATAGCGCGATCTCTTCGATTGAGAATGCGAAGGTAAGCCCTTCAGTAAGTTCGTTGCAAAAAATAGTGAATGTTTTTTCTTTATCTCTTTCGGAGTTTTTCACACTTGAACAACCCAAAAGCGATGAAGTGAAGGTTGTCGTTGCACCTGAAGAGTTGGTTGAAATGGGCAGTGAGTCGGTTTCAATGAAATTGGTAACCAACGGCAGCAAAGAACAGGTAATTGGATTTTTGATTGAAGAGTATGCCCCCCACGGCACAACGGGTGCGGCGGAAATTAAACATGAAGGCGAAGAGATCGGCACTATTTTAGAGGGCGAAATCACTCTGGAATACAAAGAGCAATCTTTTGTCCTTAAACAAGGTGAATCGTACATTATTGATACGACGCAGCCGCACAAGTTCACAAATCACACAGACAAGGCTTGTCGAATGATAAGCGCGCATACGCCAACCACATTCTAAGTGGGCCTTGCCTTGTTGTGATAACAAGGAGAGCGTATGAAAACCCAAGAACAATGGATTGAACTGAGAAACAATCTAAACATCGAAAATCGTGCCTTTATTAATGGCGAATATAGCGCAGCTATCAGTGGAGAAACTCTAGATGTTGTTAACCCGGCTACCGACGAGACACTGACCCAGATAGCTCGTTGCCAAGAAGAAGATGTTGAGCTTGCGGTAACATGTGCTCGTCAAGCTTTCCTTTCTGGTGAATGGAGCAACAGCGCTCCGTCATATCGCAAAGCGGTACTCAGCCAATTTGCAACGCTGATTGACCAACATCGTGAAGAACTTGCGTTGCTGGAAACCCTAGATACGGGTAAGCCAATCAGCCATAGCTTTTCAACCGATATCCCTGGTGCTGCAAGTGCACTGCGTTGGTATGCAGAAGCCATCGATAAAGTGTATGGGGAAGTCGCGCCAACGGAACAAGATGTACACGCCTTTGTTTCTCATCAAGCTATCGGTGTTGTTGCAGCGGTAGTTCCATGGAACTTTCCATTATGGTTAGCTTGCTGGAAACTTGGCCCTGCATTAGCAGCAGGTAATAGCGTTATTCTTAAACCCTCTGAAAAATCTTCTCTCACTGCTATTTATATTGGTCAACTCGCCAATCAAGCAGGCTTACCACGTGGCGTTTTTCAAGTCGTTACAGGCTTTGGCCATGAAGCCGGTGATGCTTTAGCGAAACACCATGACGTCGACTGTATTGCATTTACGGGTTCCACTCGTATTGCTGGTCAATTAATGGTTCGTTCTGGTGAAACCAATCTTAAGCGTGTGTTTGCTGAGGCTGGTGGTAAGAATGCCAATATCGTATTTGAAGACTGCGAAGACCTCGATCGTGCAGCCGCAGAAACCGCTGGTGGTTGCTTCTATAACCAAGGCGAAGTCTGTGTCGCTGCAACTCGTTTATTAGTGCACGAAAGCATCAAAGATCGCTTTGTTGATAAAGTCATTTCTGCGGCTCAATCCTTTATGCCGAAAGACCCAATGGACACCTCATCTTCGATGGGAGCGCTCATCGATCAAGGTCACAAATCAAAAGTGCTTGAATATATAGAGCTTGGCCAAGCGGAAGGTGCAGTTCTTCGTTGCGGGGGTGATGTTGAAGGCAAAGGTGCATTTGTTGAGCCGACCATTCTTGATAACGTTGACAATAAAATGCGTGTCGCCCAGGAAGAGATCTTTGGTCCTGTACTTTGTGTTATCTCATTTAAAGATGAAGCTGAAGCCGTCGCAATCGCCAATGACTCAAAATACGGTTTAGGTGCGGCGCTTTGGAGCAATAACATTAACCGCGTACACCGTGTAGCTAAACAGCTTCAGGCAGGTTCTGTTTGGGTGAACAACTACAACGAAGGTGATATGACCGTCCCTTTTGGTGGGTTCAAAATGAGTGGTAACGGCCGTGATAAATCACTGCACGCCATCGAAAAATTCACAGAAACCAAAACCACTTGGATTCGCCTTCACCCTTAGCCTGCTGATGATTAATAAAGGAATATCACTATGAATAAGCATACGGATTCGTTTTACGCCCACTCTATCCCGAACATGCCAGAGTTCCCACAACTGCAAGACAACATTGAGTGTGATGTGTGTGTGGTTGGGGCTGGGTTTTCAGGTTTATCTTCGGCTCTTCATTTAGCCGAGAAAGGTTTTAAGGTAGTGGTACTAGAGAGTGCCAAAGTTGGTTTTGGAGCAACTGGTCGTAATGGTGGACAGATCGTCAATAGCTACAGCCGAGATGTTGATGTAATAGAAAGCCGTTACGACCAACCCCAGGCTAAAGCCCTGTGTGACATGATTTTCGAAGGCGGAGATGTCATTCGTGGCCTAATCGAAAAATACGATATTGAGTGTGACCACAAACGCGGTGGCCTATTTACCGCGCTAAACAAAAAGCAGTTAATAGGTTTAGAGCATCATAAGAAAAACTGGGAGCGATATGGTAATGACCAGCTCACCATGTTGGATGCTAGCCAAGTAGAAGAGGCGGTTGGTACTCAAGCTTACACCGGTGGCTTGCTTGATATGCGAGGTGGGCACATTCATCCGCTTAAACTCGCATTGGGGGAAGCCGCAGCATTTGTTTCTCTTGGTGGCCAAATTTTTGAACAATCAGCGGTAACGTCCATTGAAAAAGGTGCGAATCCTGTTGCAAGAACAGCGAGCGGTAGCGTGAAGAGTAAATACTTGGTGTTAGCTGGCAACGCCTACTTAGGTGGGTTGGCTCCGAATATCAGTAACAAAGCCATCCCATGTGGAACTCAAGTCGTGGCGACAGAGCCGCTTACCGATGAGCAACTAAAACAGGTTTTACCAAGTGACTACTGCGTTGAAGACTGTAATTACTTACTGGACTATTTCCGATTGAGTGCCGACAAACGCTTGTTGTTTGGGGGCGGGGTGGTTTATGGCGCTCGTGACCCTCAAGACATTGAGTCTCTGATTCGTCCTAAGTTAGAAGGTATTTTCCCTCAACTTAAAGGTATCAAGATTGATTACACATGGACTGGTAACTTCTTACTTACCTACTCACGTATGCCGCAGTTCGGCGCATTCGACGACAATATTTATTATTTGCAAGGCTACAGTGGTCATGGAGTTACCTGTACTCACTTGGCTGGCAAGTTATTGGCAGAAGCCTTAACAGGGCATGCCGAACGATTTGATGCCTTCGCACAACTCAAGCACTACGCCTTCCCTGGTGGACGTCACTTCCAAATACCATTCACAGCAGTTGGCGCAGCGTATTACAACCTAAGAGATAAACTGGCTATCTAACCGGACGATAAGGAACATCCAATGAGTAGAGTAGTAAAATTCGCGGCCCTGCAACTGACCAAAAGCTGGGATCTGGAAGATAACCTAAATAAAGCTAAGCAAGCGATTCGTGAAGCTGCGAGTAACGGTGCCAATGTGGTTTTGCCGCAGGAATTGTTCGCTGCTCCTTATTTTTGTAAGAAGCAAGAAGCTAAGTATTTTGAGTTGGCTGAGGAAGTAGACAATTGTCTGTTGATAACAGAGATGAGTGCATTGGCAAAAGAACTCGGGGTCGTGATTCCAGTTAGTTATTTTGAAAAAGCGGGCAATACCTTCTTTAACTCATTAGTGATGATTGATGCCGATGGCACTGTGCTAGATAACTACCGCAAATCACACATCCCGGATGGTCCGGGTTATAGCGAAAAATACTATTTTAGTCCTGGAGATACTGGTTTCAAAGTATGGCAAACCCAGTTTGGTAAGTTCGGCGCTGGTATTTGCTGGGATCAATGGTTTCCCGAGCTTGCTCGTAGCTTAGCGTTACATGGTGCAGAAGCCATTTTTTACCCAACCGCTATTGGCAGCGAACCACAAGATCCAACTTTAGATTCTCGTGATCACTGGCAACGCACTATGCAAGGCCATTCCGCTGCAAACTTGGTTCCTGTGATTGCGTCTAATCGCGTAGGCACAGAATGTGATGATGGCATTGAAACCACATTCTACGGTTCTTCTTTTATTACCGATCATACTGGTGGCAAGTTGGCAGAAGCGCCACGTGATGAGGAAGCTATCATTTACGCGGAGATTGATTTAGCCGCAACGGCTCAAGCGCGTCACTCGTGGGGGCTGTTCCGTGACCGCCGCCCAGATCTATATGGCTCTGTGGGCAAACTAGCAGTTTAAAGGGGCAGACTATGCAGTTATCGACAACACCACTGCAAGATGGGTTCTACTTTCCAGCTGAGTTTCATCCTATTGAAGAAGTTTGGTTGGCTTGGCCAGAAAGACGAGACAATTGGCGTGATAACGCCCTTCCTGCCCAGCAAACATTCGCTAGCATTGCGAATGCAATAGCAGAAGTGACTAAGGTTTGTGTCGCCGTGAGTGCGAAGCAATTTGATAAGGCGAGAACATTGCTTAATTCAGATATTCGGCTTGTTGAAATCCCATTCAATGATGCGTGGATGCGTGATATTGGGCCCACAGTGTTGGTGAATCAAGACGGCGAGCGTCGTGGAATCAACTGGCAGTTTAACGCTTGGGGTGGTGACTATAATGGCCTCTATGAAAACTGGCAGCAGGACGACCTAGTGGCTAGCTCAGTATGTGACATTATCGGAATTGATCACTACAACGCCCCATTCGTTTTAGAGGGGGGCTCAATTCATACTGATGGCGAAGGTACGCTCTATACAACAGAAGAGTGTTTGCTTAGTCCGGGACGCAACCCTGAGTTGAATCAACAACAGATAGAAACACATCTCAAAGAATATCTAGGTATTGAAAAGGTCATTTGGCTGCCTAAAGGACTATTCGATGATGAAACTGACGGACATGTTGATAATTTGATGCATGTAATTGCCCCGGGGAAAGTGGTATTGAGTTGGACAGATGATCCATCAGACCCACAATTCGCATTATCTCGTCAGGCGGAACAAGTGTTAAAAGATCAATCTGATGCTAAAGGTCGAGAGATTGAAATCATCCGTTTACCGTTGCCAGGGCCTTTGCACTATAGCGAAGCAGAAGCAAGCGGAATTGATAAAAGTGATGGAATGACACGTGATGCAGGGGAAAGGTTAAGTGCTTCTTATGCCAACTTTCTTATCGCGAATGGTTATGTGTTTTTGCCATTGCTCGATGATAGAACTGACGAGCAGGCAATAAAAATATTGCGGCAAGCGATGCCTGAACATCAAGTCGTTGGTATACCAACGCGTGAGGTTTTGCTGGGTGGAGGTAACATCCACTGCATTACTCAGCAGATCCCTGCTTAGGAAAACCATTATTAAAACAATGAACTATTGGTTTTCTGCTTGGTAGGGTAACTATCAGTAGACGCCAAGGTAAAGCTGTCAAAAGGAATCCCCATGCAACAAATTACAAATCAATCATTGCTGTCGTTTATGGTGCTAAATCAAGACCAAGGTATTGCTGTAAGTAACCCCGCGACGGGTGAAATACTTGGTTATGCACCAGTGTCGTCTGAACATGACATTTTAGATGGGGTCGAGCGTGCAAGCTTCGCGCAAAAAGAGTGGGCTTTGCTGCCAGCCAAAACCCGTTCTGGTTTACTACAAAAATGGTATCAGTTGTTACTTGATAACAAGGAAGATCTCGGTCGCCTGATGACGTTAGAGCAAGGCAAGCCATGGGCAGAAGCACAAGGTGAGGTGTTGTACGGCGCAAGCTTTATCGAGTGGTTTGCTGAAGAAGCGAAGCGTACCTATGGTGAGACAATTCCAGCGCCAAGTAGCGACAAACGCCTTGTAACTATGAAACAACCTATTGGAGTAGCTTGTGCGATTACTCCGTGGAATTTTCCTATTGCAATGATAACTCGTAAGGCAGGTCCAGCACTTGCGGCTGGCTGTAGTTTTATTGTGAAGCCGTCTGAATCCACACCTTTATCTGCTTTTGCTGTAGCTGAGCTAGCATATCAAGCGGGCATTCCTCGTGATGTACTGCAAGTGGTATTGGGCGCGAATTCTCGTCAAGTTGGCGGTATTTTTACCTCACATCCTCTGATTCGTAAGCTCTCTTTCACGGGCTCTACGCAAGTTGGAAGAGTGCTGATGCAGCAAAGTGCAAACGACATCAAGCGAACGTCAATGGAGCTCGGTGGAAATGCACCATTTATCGTATTTGATGATGCAGATATTGATGCGGCTGTGCTTGGTGCAATGGCGTCTAAGTTTCGTAATGCCGGTCAAACTTGCGTCTGCGCTAACCGTTTTTATGTACATAACAAGGTGTACGATGAGTTTGTTGAAAAATTCGATGCAGCAGTGCAGCAGCTTAAAGTAGGCAATGGTCTAGAAGAGGGTGTAAATGTTGGTCCGGTAATCAGCGAATCAGCAAAACAAGGTATTCAGTCCCTCATTGACGGCGCAATCGAACAGGGCGCGAAACCAGTTACTGAGCCGAAAACTCTTGATGGTCTATTCATGCAACCTGTCGTTCTCAAAAACGTTACGCATGATATGGATATTATCTCGCAAGAGATCTTTGGCCCCGTCGCTCCTGTGATCAAATTTGATGATGACCAACAGCTTATCGAAATGGCTAACGACACTATCTATGGCTTAGCGTCTTACTTCTATAGCCAAAATATCCACCGTGTATGGAAGATAGCAGAAGCACTGGAGTACGGCATGGTAGGAATTAACGAAGGCATGATCTCTACCGAGGTAGCCCCTTTCGGTGGAGTTAAGCAGTCCGGTATCGGGCGTGAAGGGGCAAAACAAGGTATCGATGAATACATGAGCATCAAATATCTCTGCTTTGGCGGCAACTAATCAAAGGACATGACAATGACAAATCAACAACTACATCAAAGAAGAAGCGAAGTTATCGCTCAAGGCATGGGCGCACTGTACCCACTTTATGTCGAAAAAGCAGAGAATGCTCACGTGTGGGATGTGGATGGAAATAAATATATCGACTTTGCTGCTGGTATCGCGGTAACGAATACAGGGCATGCAAATAAGCGTATCAACGAAGCGGTAAAGGCTCAACTGGATAACTTTTCACACACTTGTGCTATGGTGACGCCTTATGCCTCCTTTGTTGAACTGGCAGAAAAGCTCACAGAACTCGCCCCCGGTGACAGTGATAAAAAAGCGATTTTCCTGACAACAGGAGCTGAAGCGGTTGAGAATGCTGTGAAAGTAGCGAGAGCTCATACTGGCCGCAGTGGTGTGATTGCTTTTAAAGGTGGCTTCCACGGCCGTACTAATATGACCATGGGGCTAACTGGTAAAGTCGCGCCTTACAAAGCGGGCTTTGGCCCATTTCCAAATGAAATATTTCATGCACCTTACCCAAATGCTTTTCATGGCGTAAGCACAGAACAAAGCCTGCAAGCGCTCGATGATTTGTTTGCGTGTGATATTGAGCCATCACGCGTGGCGGCGATAATCTTTGAGCCTGTGCAAGGTGAAGGCGGTTTCTATCAAGCCCCCGCGGAGTTTGCTCAAGGCCTGCGTGAGTTGTGTGACAAATACGGCATTATGCTTATCGCGGATGAAATTCAAACGGGCTTTGCGCGCACGGGTAAAATGTTTGCCACTGAATATCTGGGCATTGAACCCGACATGATAACAATGGCAAAAGGTATTGCGGGTGGTTTCCCTATCTCAGCAGTAGTGGGAAAAGCCGGTGTTATGGATTCGGCACTACCAGGTGGCTTAGGTGGTACTTACGCTGGCTCTCCGTTGGGGTGTGTGGCTGGTTTAGAAGTCCTAAAAATTATCGAAGAAGAGCAATTGTGTGCTAAAGCAATGGGCATTGGTGAGGTTGTGAATGCCCGTATGAGCAAGCTACAGGAATCGGTTCCAGCTATTGGTGAAATACGTACCACTGGAGCGATGATGGCTATTGAGTTTACTGATCCAGAGTCAGGCAAGCCATTGCAGGACTTAACTAAAGCTGTGATAGCGAAAGCACAAGAAAATGGTCTTATTCTGCTTTCGTGTGGTGTAAAAGCGAATGTAATTCGTCTGCTTCCACCATTAACTATTGAATCTGAAGTACTCAGCGAAGGCTTAGATAAGCTTGAGAAAATTATTCTGGAAGTTGTTTAGGATTTGAGTTAAGACATTGTATTTTAATATAAAGGTCATTGTAGATATTCTTTTCGTGCTTATAATGTCCCTTCCTGAAATGTATTTACACATTGAGGACGGGGCTGTGAATGAATAAGTAAGGCCGACATCACGTCGGCCTTTTTTCGCTTTTCTAGTTAGAGAGTATTTAATTATTCATCGCCAGTTTACCTAGCTTCATTGCGGCAGCGTGGTGGCGGTGCATCAGTCGCTCCATGTCTACTCCAATTACTGCTCCATCGTTAACTCGCCATTTTCCGGCTACCATCACTTTATCCGCTTGTTGAGCTCCACAAAGTAGTAGTGCAGCCAGTGGATCGTGGCTGCCAGAGAAACGAATATCATCGAGTTTGAACATCGCGATGTCGGCTTGTTTTCCGACTTCTAGTGTACCGATATCCGTTCTACCCATTGCGCGTGCAGAGCCTGATGTTGCCCAGCGCAGTGCGTCGAAGTGTGAAACGTTGGCAGAGCCATACTGCAGGCGCTGTAGATACATCGCCATGCGCACTTCGGCAATCATGTTCGAACCGTCATTCGAGGCGGAACCATCAACACCTAGCCCGACTTTTACGCCAGCGGCTTCAAGATCGTTGTTCTTACAAATACCGGAAGCCAACATCATGTTGGACGTCGGGCAATGACTGATGCCAATGCCTGCTTTACCCAAGCGCTTGATCTCTTCTGGATTGAAGTGAATACCATGAGCAAGCCAAGTTCGTTCGTTTAGCCAACCCACATCTTCTAAGTAATCGACAGGGCGTAGGCCGAACTTCTCGATACAGAAGTCCTCTTCATCGAGCGTTTCGCATAGGTGAGTGTGCATCATCACGTTCTCACGCTCACTGATCTTGGCGGTCTCTTTCATTAGATCCGTGGTGACTGAGAACGGCGAACAAGGCGCGAGTGCGATTTGAATCATCGCCCCTTCATCGCGCTGGTGGTAATCGCGAATCAAGCGTTGGCTGTCATCAATGATGGTCTGTTCGGTTTGAATGGTGTGTCGTGGAGGTAGCCCACCTTCATCTTCCCCAAGGCTCATGGAACCGCGCGTGAATATCGCCCTTACACCCAGTTTCTCTGCGGCCTCGACTTGTAAATCGATGGCGTGCTCTAGCCCGTTTGGCAGCAAGTAATGATGGTCTGACGCTGTGGTACAGCCCGACATCATCAACTCAACCAGAGCTAACTCTGTGGCAAGGCTCATCATCTCCGAATCGAGGTTGGCCCAAACTGGATAGAGGCTTTGTAGCCAATGGAAGAGTTCTTTATTCAGTGCGCCGGGGTAGGTACGCGTTAGGGTTTGATAGAAGTGGTGGTGCGTATTGATAAGCCCAGGAGTCACAACATGACGAGAGGCGTCGACGCTGTAATCTACGGGTAAGGTTGGTTCTTTGTGTTTACCAACCAATTCAATGATCTTATTACCTTTAATGACAATACCGCCTTCTGCATCAGCCAGTGAGCCAGTGTAGATTGCGAGAGGATTCTTAATCCAGATGGTTTCCATTCATAGTAGTCCTTAGCCATCTCAGCCTTTTCAGGGAAGAGGGTCTTTATTGGTATTTGCTGTTGAAAGATAAATTCGAATCAGGGCGTTAAAACGTTCAATGCTCTAATCAGCCCTGATTCTGTGAAAATCGGCTTACGTTAGTCAGTGAACCAGTTAGTTCGTTTTTGGCTCAGGGTTTTCTGATGCCGCTTGAACATCTGCTTCTGTGCTTGCTTGCTGAATCTCTAATTGGTCGTTTGACTGTAACTCTTCTTCAGCTTGTTCTTTCATTTCTAGCTCAACTTGCGCTTGGCTTTCGGCCAGCGCTTCTTGCTTTTCTGCTCGTGAAGATTTCGGCAACACAAGGTTTAGAAGAACCGTCATGATGGTGCCTGTTGTAATGCCAGAGTGAAGAAAGTTCGCAAGGTCATGGGGCAAGTGTTGCAGCAACCTTGGTTCGAAAGTGACGGCTAAGCCAGACGCTAAACCAACACAGATTACCAAGGCATTTCGCTTGGTGTCTGCGGCCTTGATCAACATGCGGATACCCGCGTAGGCAATCATTCCGAACATCACAAAACCCACACCACCTAGAACAGGTTTCGGAATCGTGACGGCAATAGCGGCTAATTTCGGGAATAAACCACCTAAAATTAGTAAACCACCGGTTGCAGCCACTACATAGCGACTTGCTACCCCTGTGATGCCTACAATACCAACGTTCTGACTGAATGACGCCAATGGCATTGCCGTTAAAATTGAAGATAAGGTACTGCCAAGGCCATCGCCTAGCAGTCCACGTTTTAGATCTTTACCGCTGACTTGGGTTTGGCAGTTATTACCCAGAGCCATGAAGTCACCTGTTGCTTCGGCGATAACCACGATGTACACCAAGCTCATGCTGATGATGGCACTCGCAGAAAAGGTAAAGCCATATTTGAAGGGCTCAGGTCCGCCAACCCAAGCGGCAGAGCTGATTTGCTCAAGGTCGACCATGCCGAGTGATAGCGCCACAATGTAACCGCCCGCTAAACCAATCACGATGGCCGAAGCGGCAAACGCGCCTTTACAGTAAACCGATACGCCAACCACAATCCCCAAAGAGATCAGTGCTAGAAACAGCTTTGGCAGCGTGGCGAATTGTTCTGTGTTGGCAGGAGAGTCTCCGACCCAGTTCATGGCAACCGGTAAAATGGTTAAGCCGATTAAGGTAACCACTACACCACTTACCACGGTTGGGAACAGTTTCCGAACCTTGTCCATATAGAAGCTGGCACCAATCACCACGAACGAGCCGATAAGCGCTGAGCCCATGATCGCGGCGACACCGCCTTCATTGCCGATTGAAATGGCGACGCCCAAAAAGGCAAAGCTCGAACCCATCACAACGGGCAGCCGAATACCAACAGGGCCAAAACCGAGACATTGAGCGACGGTCACAATACCTGACGCCAGCAGCGCAGCATTGATCAGCGAAACGATCTCGGTGTTAGGCAAGCCAATTGACGCGCCGACAATAAGGTGAACAGCGACGATGCCACCAATCGAGGCGAGCATGTGCTGTAATGCGAGTAGGAAGGTTAAGCCGTGAGGCGGTCTTTCATTTAGGGTGTACAGAAGTTTCATTTGATATTCCTCTGCCTGTGTTTCCGTTTACAGGCGATTGGCGGTCAAATAATGACTTCTACAAACTGCGTAGGGTCATAAAAAAGGTGCACTAACCGAGCGGATATTTGTGTGTTCCGCTGATTAGCACAATTAGCTTTTTCTTAAAAATGTTGTTCTAGCATGTGACTTGATAGCTCGGCCTGCGAACAAGCCAAGCGATAGTTACGTTGGGTGATTAACCGATGAACACGAGCTTCGCGACAAAAATAGCCGCTAAGAAGTACATCGAAATCGAGACGTCTTTTGTTTTGCCTGTCGCCAGTTTCAGCACTGTGTAGGTAATGAAACCCAGTGCGATACCATTCGCGATAGAGAAGGTCAGAGGCATCATTAACGCTGTAATGGCTGCGGGAGCACCGTTGGTGAAGTCTTTCCAATCAACGTGCTGCATGCTGCTCATCATCACGAACGCTACGTAAATTAACGCGCCAGAGGTTGCGTAAGCGGGGATCATGCCAGCAAGTGGAGATAGGAAAATTGCCGCTAAGAACAACACACCAACCACAATCGCAGATAGGCCTGTTCGTGCGCCTGCTGCAACGCCCGCTGCACTTTCTACGTAACTGGTTACTGGCGGACAACCCACACACGCACCTGCCACACTTGAGATACTGTCGGCTTTAAGCGCTTTGCTTAGGCCTTCAATTTTTCCTGTTTCAGGGTTAGTTAGGTTTGCACGCTCAGCCACGCCCATCAAAGTACCCGCGGTATCGAACATGTTTACAAAAAGGAAAGCCAAGATAACGCTGATCATTGAAACATCGAGAGCGCCCATAATGTCCATTTTTAGGAACGTAGGCGCTAAGCTTGGTGGCGCCGCGAAGAAGCCGTTGTAATGCACTAAGCCAAGCATCATACCGACGAGCGTTACACTCAAAATACCGATTAACACCGCACCAAATACTTTACGCTCACTAAGAACAGCGATGATAAGGAAAGCGATAGCGGCCAGTAGCGCTTCAGGTTTAGTGAAGTCACCTAGTGACACCAGTGTTGCTGGGTTTTCGACGACGATGCCTGCTGTTTTAAGACCAATTAGACCTAAGAACAAACCAACGCCCGCAGTCATGGAGTAACGTAAACTCACAGGGATACTTTCAATGATCCATTGGCGGACTTTGTAGAAGCTCATCCCGACAAACAAGATACCTGAGATAAACACCGCACCCAGTGCCACTTCCCAGCTGTAGCCCATTTCGCTTACTACCGTGAATGAGAAAAAGGCATTCAAGCCCATGCCCGGCGCAAGGCCGACAGGCCAGTTCGCAAATAACCCCATTAACAAACAACCGATAGCTGCACCAATACAGGTTGCGACGAATACCGCACCTGAATCCATGCCAGAAGCGGCCATTATTTGTGGGTTAACGAAGATAATGTAAGCCATGGTAGCGAAGGTAGTGACACCACCGACCAACTCATTTTTTACGCTGCTTCCGTGGGCCTTAATTTTAAAGAGTTTCTCTAAAAATCCGTTATTCGCATCTTGGTTGAGTATTTCTGTTTTACTCTCACTCATGTCAGCAAGTCCTTTTATGTTGTGATCCATTTATTGAATACAGCGAGATTTCAATATTAAGTTTTAAGGTTTTTTCCTAGCCGCTATTTCTTTAGTTATCTGTTGTTTAGTCATCAACTTCTAACTAATAACGTTGTTAGTATTTTTATATGAGCGTGTTTAGTGAGTGCACACCTTTTGGGGTGTACACGTGAATTTGTTTATGATTTGGTGATTGAGCCTAGTTCGAAGTTCTAGGTCACGAGACTAACTGCCCCGATAGGTTGAGAAACTGTAAGGCGAGACAAGAAGAGGAACGTGATAATGCGCTTCTGGATCATCTAAGCCGAAACGAATAACCACATCGTCTAGGAAAGGCACACCATCCAATTCCACACCTTTGCTTTTGTAGTAATCCGCAACGTAGAACACCAATTGATATTTCCCCGGTCGGAAATCATTCCCTGCCAGAATCGGCGCATCGGTTCGGCCATCGGAGTTCGTGATTACCGTCGCCAGCTTTTCTGTTGAGTCTTCATTGACCTTATAAAGCTCTACCTTGATCTCTGCACCCGGTAAGCCGTGAGTCGTGTCTAATACGTGTGTTGTTAGTCTTCCCATAGTCCTTTAATAGCGCTTTTGGCGCTCCTCTGTTCCGTGGTTTATCTGTCTGCTTCGACCTTGCAAAGAATGCAACTGGTCACTTTGTTATCACTAACTATGTACGAACTGTACACAATTAGTAAAGCTAATTGTTGGGAAAATGTTAACCATTGTGTCGTTTTTTCTGAATTTATAGATCTTGACTATCGTTTTTTGGTGAGCTTGCTTTTTTGTTAACTTATTGTTTTTAAATGAATGATGTGCGTAAATTTAACTTGAGTAACAAAATCTTTACATTGAGATAAATAATTGTATACAATAAATGTACAGGGGTAAGGTTGCTTTGTTTATCGAGAATCCATTTGGTGACTCAGTTAAAGAGCGGCTAAGCCAACCACTTATGTTAGGAGTACTTGGATGAATAAGGATTATTCAAGAAATTTGATCGGTTACGGAGCTAATCCTCCAAACCCTCAATGGCCAGGTAATGCGCGCGTCGCGGTTTCTTTTGTATTGAACTATGAAGAGGGCGGTGAGCGTTGTTTGTTACATGGAGACGACGAGTCTGAAGCCTTTCTCTCAGAGATCCCGTCAGCACAACCGATCAAAGGCGAACGTCACATCAGCATGGAATCCATCTATGAATATGGTAGCCGAGCGGGTGTGTGGCGTGTTCTTCGCTTGTTCGATGAATATGAAATTCCACTGACTGTATTTGCGGTCGCGATGGCCATTGAGCGTCATCCAGACGTAGCTAAAGCCATGGTAGAAGCAGGTCACGAAATCTGTAGCCACGGTTATCGCTGGATAGACTATCAATACATTGATGAGTCAGAAGAGCGTGATCATATGACCAAGGCGATTGAGATTATCCAACAAGTGACGGGTCAACGACCACAAGGTTGGTATACCGGTCGAACGGGGCCAAATACGCGTCGCTTGGTAGCAGAAGAGGGCGGTTTTCTTTACGACTCCGATGCCTATGATGATGACCTACCTTATTGGCACACCGAAACCGGTCATCCACAATTGGTGATCCCTTACACACTCGATGTAAACGATATGCGCTTTTCAACAGCGCAAGGCTTCAACTCTGGTGAGCAGTTCTTCCAGTATTTAAAAGACACTTTTGACACCCTTTATATGGAAGGCGAAACCGCACCGAAAATGATGTCGGTAGGACTGCATTGTCGTCTTATTGGTCGTCCCGGTCGTATTGCTGCATTAAGACGTTTCTTAGATTACGTAAAACAGCATGACAGCGTGTGGCTATGTCGTCGAATCGATATCGCCAACCACTGGCACCAACATCACCCATACAACGAACAACAAAATTAGAACGAACAGCAAGGAGGCTTAACGTGACTGAATTTCGATCTTGCCAACCAACAACCATGAACCGCGATACCTTTGTCGCGCACTTTGCTGATGTGTACGAACACAGCCCATGGGTTGCTGAAGCGGTTTATGACCAAGGTTTGAATGCCGAAGATGATCATATCGAGAATCTTCATCTAAAAATGGCATCAACCTTGTTAAATGCCGACCAAGGCAAACAGTTGGCTTTGATCAATGCTCACCCAGATTTAGCGGGCAGAGCAGCAGTAAACGGCGAACTCACCGAGTCGTCGACCAAAGAACAAGCGGGGGCGGGCATCGACCAGTGCAGCGCCGAAGAATTTGAAAAATTCACTTCTTACAACAACAGCTACAAAAGTCGCTTCAATTTCCCTTTTATCATGGCGGTGAAGGGAGCCAATCGTTACCAAATTCTTGAGTCGTTCGAGATGCGATTAGGAAATGATAGTGAAACTGAGTTTGCTACGGCGATTCAAGAGATCAACAAGATCGCGATGTTTCGTCTCTGGGATATGTAAGTTAACGGAGTTAACAGCTATCTCAGCCCAGTCTTAGTGCGTTAAAGGTTTGATTTGTAAAAACCTAAGCCACTAAGTTCTCATTTTATTATTACTTGATTAATTTCATAGGATTACACGGACATGACCCATAAATTTGAACAGTACATAAACCTTGCAGACGAAAAACTCGGCGCAGAAGCTATCTTCGCAACCGACGATTTTTTCGCAGATAAAAGCCGTCTACTCAGCCACGCAGCGCCAGAGTGGAAAGACGACTTATATGACGACAACGGCAAGTGGATGGACGGCTGGGAAAGCAGACGCAAACGCGGCGAAGGTTACGACTACTGTGTCGTTCGCCTTGGCCTAGCTGGCACCATTGCTGGCGTTGATATTGATACCTCATTCTTCACAGGTAACTTCCCACCTTCGGCATCAATCGACGCGTGTTATTCACCACAAGGTGAGCCAACAGATTCAACAGAGTGGCAAGAAATTCTGCCTTCAATGGCACTACAGGGTGATCATCATCATCTTGAAGACATCGAAAGTGACCAAGTATTTACGCACCTACGTTTGAACATCTACCCAGACGGCGGTGTCGCACGTCTACGTGTTTATGGCCGACCAAGCGTGGATTGGGACGCAATAGATTCTCAGCAACAAGTTGACCTAGCAGCCGTTGAACACGGTGGCCGAGCACTCGCATGTAGCGATGAGCACTACGGTAACAAAGCCAACATCTTAGGCCCAGGCCGTGGTGAAAACATGGGTGATGGCTGGGAAACAGCACGTCGTCGCACACCGGGTAACGATTGGGTAATCGTGGCATTAGGCCACCCAGGTAATATCGAACGTATCGTTGTGGATACGGCACACTTCAAAGGTAACTACCCAGACAGCTGCTCAATCCAAGCGGCTTACGTGAAAGGTGGCACCGACGACCAAGTGGAAACACAAAGCCTATTTTGGCGTGAACTCTTGCCAGCACAAAAGCTGCAAGCGCATGAGATTCACGAATTCATTTCTGAGGTAAACGACCTTGGTGCGATTACCCACGTACGTGCAAACATATTCCCAGATGGTGGTATCAGCCGTTTGCGTCTGTTTGGTACGAAAGCGAAATAGGTAAGGAAATGAGTATGAGTAATGGAATACGTCGTTTATCTATCGAACCGTTAACCAAGCAGGCTTTTGCAGAGTTTGGCGATGTTATCGAGTCCGATAATAGTGATTTCTTCATGATCAATAGTGGATCAACACGTCGCTACCACAAGCTAGCGACAACGGATGTGCAAGACCAAGATGGAGAAGCCATCATCAGCATCTTCCAAGCCACACCGTTGAGCTACCCACTGACCATCAAAATGTTAGAGCGTCATCCACTTGGCTCTCAGGCATTCATTCCATTACTTGGTCAACCCTATTTAATTGTTGTTGCGCCAAAAGGCGACGATCCAACATTAGCCAATAGCCGAGCTTTCTTGAGCAACGGTCGTCAAGGAGTGAACTATCACAAAGGGGTGTGGCATCACCCAGTGATCGCCCTCACCGATCAAGACCAGTTCTTGATCGTCGATAGAGGCGGAGAAGGACATAACTGTGATGAAGTTTATTTTGAGAACGACCTAGTGGCATTGCATTTGGAAGATATGCCAACGGAAGACAACAAGGAAGAGCAACGCTTAGCTAAAGCGTTGTGATACAGGAGTTTATTATGGATCCGCATATTACAGAATGGTTGAACTTAGCAATACGCTGGGCTCACATGATTGTTGGTGTTGCATGGATAGGCGCATCATTTTACTTTGTTTGGTTAGAGAACAACCTTAACCGAGTAAACCCAAAAACTGGCCTTTCAGGCGACTTATGGGCAATTCACGGCGGTGGTATTTATCACCTAGAGAAGTACAAACTTGCGCCACCAGAGATGCCAGAGCACCTGCACTGGTTCAAATGGGAAGCCTACTTCACGTGGATCACCGGTGTGTGTCTACTGGGTGTGGTTTACTACCTTAACGCTGAAATCTACCTGATTGCACCGGGCTCTGGCCTTGATTCAACAACGGCAATCGCGATTGGTATTGGTTCATTCGTTGCTGGTTGGTTTATCTACGACTTACTGTGTGACTCGCCTTTAGGTAAAACCCCCGTGTTGCTTGGCGTTGTGCTGTTTTTGCTGCTCGTCGCTGCGACGTACGGCCTAACTCAAGTGTTCAGTGGCCGTGGTGCTTACATTCATGTGGGTGCAATCATTGGTACCATCATGGTGGGTAACGTATTCCGCGTTATCATGCCTGCACAGCGTAACTTGGTGAAAGCGATTGAAGAGAAGCGCGAACCGGATCCTGCACTGCCAGCGAAAGGTCTACTGCGTTCTCGTCACAACAACTACATGACACTGCCAGTGCTGTTCATCATGATCAGTAACCACTTCCCAAGCACTTATGGCTCGGAATACAACTGGCTGATCCTTGCTGGCTTAGCGATCTTCAGTATCTTGGTGCGTCACTACTTCAACACGCGTCATGGTAGCCAGAAGTTTGCATGGACTGTACCTGTAGCGGCATTGGGTATGATCACGCTCGCGTTTGTGACCTCACCTTATGCGAAAAAGCAGATGACTCCGGTTGTGCAAGCACCTGTGGTTCAAGAAGTGCAAGTAAGCGCGACGGAATCGGCGACAGAAGAGGCTGTTTCGAACAGCACAGCTTCAACTTCGGCAGATGCCCCAGTTGTACCTGCAGACCACGCAATGCAAACGGCTAGCGCAGGTGTAAGCTTTGAAACCATCAACAAAGTCATTCAAGAGCGCTGTTCTGTGTGTCACTCATCAACCCCGAGCCACGCCGCTTTTGCTGCTGCGCCAGCCGGTGTGATGTTTGATACCCCAGAAGAGATTAAAGCCAACGTACCAAGGATTGTTGCTCAAACCGTAACAACCAAGGTGATGCCGCTCGGCAACATGACTCAAATGACCGACGAAGAACGCGCACTCATCGGCACTTGGGTAGAGCAAGGCGCTACGCTTCAATAATGATGTAAATCCTTTACCTAAGAGCATGAGTCTTAGGTGAGGCTTGGGGAGAGTTTGGTTTACGGGCACGCGCCAAACTCATCCCACCCTGTTTCCCCGGTTCCTATAACTGGGGGCTTTTTGTTTTTGGGACAAAGGGAATGCAGATTTATCATTCAGTTGGTGACTCTAGGTGCATATGTGGATTAAAGTGAGCCGAATTAACTTCTGTTAGCGCTCTGGAGAAGAGATGAAATATATCGTTGTTGTTTGGGCCCTATTGTCATTTACAGTACAAGCTAGTTGCTTTGTTGTAGGTGATCTCAAAGGTTTTTCTACTCGTCAATTTGAAAGCTTTGAAATTGATAAAGATGGTATTTCATCTCAAAAGTTCATCGTTGAGTTTAAAGGTGAGGAAAGTAGCGTATCTCCAAATAATATGAATTGCTTTCAGGTTGGTTCATCCACTCTAATTTGCGCAGATGTTGGTACTGACGGCAAATCAACTGTTGAGACTTGGGCTGTTTACCCTGAGAAAGAAAAAGTGGTTTACACTAAATCGATAAATGGTTTTGGTGGCTTTAACGGCGCAAACATGTTTGTTGGTAATATCAAAGGGCGTTGCGACTAACTATTTGAAAAATAGTCGTAAGTGTAGTGATTTAGGAAAGGATAAATATGGATATTGCTGTACTAACATTTGACGGATTTAACGAACTGGACTCTTTCATCGCCTCGGGTATTTTGAACCGTATGAAAGAGTTTGGCTGGAATGTGCAGATTACTAGCCCTACAGAATCAGTGACTTCAATGAATGGAGTCACAATTCAATCTCAGCAACCTTTGGAGTTTGCCAATACTGCTGATGCGGTGTTGTTTGGTAGTGGCATGTTGACCCGCGATGTCGCCCAAGATGATAAATTACTCTCAAGGTTAAACCTTAATCCACAAACACAATTGATTGGTGGTCAATGCTCAGGGACTTTATTGATGTCGGTATTGGGGTTACTGAATCAAGTTCCAGCCTGTACTGATTTAATAACGAAGCCATGGGTAATTGAATCCGGTGTGACCATATTGGACCAGCCGTTTTATGCGGAAGGAAACATTGCTACAGCAGGCGGCTGCTTGTCATCCAAATATCTAGCAGCATGGGTTATCAGTAAACTCGCAGACCAAGCACATGCCGAAGCTGCAATTCACTATGTTGCGCCTGTTGGTGAGAAAGAAGACTCTGTGAATCATTGCATGTCGATAGTAAGTACTTACGTTTAAACTGATTCATTGCGTGCGCAGTCCTGTATAAGGTCCTTGATATGAATCTCTACCCATGGCATTTTTAGTCCAAATTGACTTTAGTTAGGACAAAAAATGGAAGACTTGATAGTCGCGTATTTTAGGGCATTGAGCTCATTCTTTAGGTATCTGTTTCAGTCGATATTGATTGAGTTCATTGGTTACGGATCTGGCTGGATAGTCTGTAAAGCATTCACACTAGGGCGCTTCCCCCCATTGATTCCAACTGAAAAAGAGCGAACCAGAATCTCTTATATCGGAGCTATTAGCATCGTGTTGCTTCTGTTAGCAATTGGTGTGTTCAATAGTTTGTGATTCGGAGTGAGGATATATGAAATTTTACCCCGCGGAACAATACCAAGCGGCTTGCAACGAGCTGTTTATCCGATACGAACGTGACATCAAAAAGCTAATCCCTAACGCGAGAGTTGAGCACGTAGGCGCATCTTCTATTCCTTTTGCCGTGTCTAAGGGCGATCTAGATATTTTCGTAGGTATTGAACTTGGTATGTTGTAATCCACATCTGCTGATGATGTGGCCTTGCAAGTGGTCAGTGTTATTGACTATGAGTGGAACTTAAATGTTGATAGCCTAGTGAAGTTAGACTATCAACATTTATTGATTATGATTCTGCAGATTCTGCTTTATCAAGAACTGAATCGTTATAAGCTTTGGTGCCCTTGTAACCTAGGAAAAGCGAAACTATCCATAAAATAAATGATACTGGAGAAGCAATAACGGTGATCGCGCAAACTACGATGAGAATTAAGTTAACAACTCCCCACATGACGCTCCCTGCATACATCTGAGCGCCTCCTGGTATTACAAAACCTAACAGTAGCGCTATCATAGGATTTTTCATTTTGTTTTGTATGCGAGCTTGTTGAATTGCGTCATTCATAATTATGCTTCCTTATGCATTTAGTTGTTATTCTCGCACTCTATATCTATCTTATTTTTAGTTAAGAATTTAGTTAAATATTTGATTTGATTGATTGTTTTGTGATCTGATATTTGCTGGGTTAATGAGTCTTCCGGTTTTATTGTGTTTGGTTTATGGTTTGATCTGAGATATATAGGGAGGAATATCGCTCTATTGTTTATTACACTACTTTTTGTGCTGTTTTTACTTTCCCCTTACACTCTTTTCAAGTATCGAACCTAGTATCAAATTTCTCTTTGTTATACAGGCAAGTCTCTCATTATGAAGAACTTCTTTGATAGCGAACTCATGCTCTCTAGCTCCTTGAATTTCGTTTTGCTATCGCTTGGGCTAACGCTCCTTTTTCATCTTCCGATTTAGTGTGGGTTCAACTTGAGCCGACGAAAGTGGAAGCTCATGGATTATTTATGGCCGTTTCTAGCGGGTATCGGGATGCTGGGTGCAGTGTCTGAGATTCGTGCGAAAGTAGCGGGCGATTGGGTTGAAACAGAACAAACTAGAGCGGTGGCGATTTTAGAATCGGTTCAGCAGTTTTCTTTGGATAAATTAAGAAGTGATACCTGCACTGGTCAGCCATCTTTAGATAATCACGCTCAGCACCACGAAGCGTGTTTGTGGTATTTGAATACGGCGATCACGTTCAAAGATGTCGATTTTACCTTGTTACCCAACGCATCGGATTTTACGGTTCCTGCGCCTAGCGTGTCGCTGGTTGAAAGTGATGCAGTGTGGGTGGATGGTATGTTGAGTCAGTATGAGAAGCAGAAAAACCAATACATAAAAACCAGAGAAGCGCAGGTGAAGCAGCCATTAGAAAGCCTCTTCTGGTATGTGAGTCCTTACTTAGTCTGTTTCGCAATAGCTCTGCGCCTTACTAAAGTGACGGCAGAGCTTAAACTGGATAAGTGCGTAGACAATTAACTCGACATAGACAGCGCGAACGACAGCAAGATAGGCAAGGTAACCACACTTAGGAAGTTGCCGAACAACACCATAGACGCGACTTTAGGCGGCTCGACATTGAACCGTTCAGCGAACAGGTAGTTCATCACGGCAGGTGGCAGCATGGTGAACAGCACCATCATTTGTAGGTGCAGCGTTGGCAGCGGGATAAAGAAGTAGATGATGGCGAAGGCGATGGCACCAGTAAACAGCGATTGAGCCGTACACAGCAAGCCAACTTTGAGTCCGCTTAGCTTCAAGTTCACCATTTGCGAACCCAACGACAACAGCATAATTGGGACAGCAGCTTGTCCAAGCAGTGAAGTGGCTTCGTAGATTGGATTCCATACTGCAATGCCAGATAGGTTGAGCGTCATTGCTAATGCAGCGGCCAAAAATATCGGCATCTTGAGGATCTGTTTGATCGGGTTACCTTCGCTTAGGAGCGCTAAACCAACACTGATATGGACACACGCCGATACCACAAACAGCAGTACTGCAGGGGCTAATGCACTCTCACCAAAGGTATACGTGAATAGGGGAATCGCGAGGTTGCCACTGTTGCGGAACATGTGTGGCGGAGCCCAAGCTTTGAAGTTGAGTTTAAAGATCTTACAGATTGGAATCATCAATAAAGCTGGCACTAACACCGCGACCAAAGAGGCGGTGATGAGTGGCAGTTGTTCGGTGTCGAGGGGCATGGTGGTCAGCGATGCAAAAACCAAAGCAGGAATACAAACATCCATGTTGATGCGATTGATCGGTTTGAAATCGGGCTTGAGCCAACGACCGACCGCAAAGCCAGCACTGGCTAAAGCAAAAACGGGAAACAGAATGCTGACGACCTGTTCGAACATAGAATTCCTTTCTAGATTGAGTGCTTCCATTTAGCTGAGAAACGAATGTTTTAGAGAGACGCTAAAGTGAAGTATGAAGTCGATATGTATAAACATTAACCTATCAATATAATGACTTGGCGTCACCGAAGATCGTTGTTTGTGAACGGTTAATTTATATTTCTTTGAATGAAGTACAAAAAAGACCAGTGGCATCAGCAACTGGTCTTTCAAGGCTAGATAAATCTGGACGGATTTTTAATTAACGACGGCTGTCGCTGTCTAGCGATTGTTACTCGGTTTTCAGTCTAGCTAACGAGCTTTTGATAATCTTTGAAATTCACATCGTAGGCTTTCTCGCCGTAGATGTAAGTCTCGCTAACGGTTCTGTCGTCACCCAGGCTCATCAATACAAATAGCTTCTCTTCAAGCTTGGTCGCTTGTTCCATTCTAAAGCGCATCAATTGTGTGGCGTGTAAGTCCAACACCACGAAATCGGCTTCTTTTCCTACTTCCAAGTTGCCAATCTTGTCTTCTAAATGCAGTGAACGTGCACCACCTAATGTGGCTAAGAATAGTGACTTAGCTGGGTGCAATTTCTTATGTTGAAGCTGCATGATCTTATAGGCTTCACTCATGGTTTGTAGGATTGAGAAGCTAGTGCCTGCGCCGACATCAGTCCCCATACCAACACGAATGCCGTGCTCTTCCATTTCTGGTAATCGGAATAAACCTGAGCCTAAGAACAGGTTAGAGGTCGGGCAGAAAGCAATGGCAGATTCCGTGTCGGCTAGGCGCTTACATTCGCAATCAGACAAGTGAATGCCATGGGCGAAAACCGAACGTTTGTGCAGTAGGCCATAGTGGTCATACACATCCAAATAGCTGTCGCGCTCTGGGAACAGTTCTTTTACCCATTCAATCTCTTTCTCGTTTTCAGAAAGGTGCGTGTGCATATACACATCTGGGTACTCTTCTAGCAATTTACCAACGGTAGCCAATTGTTCTGGTGTACTGGTTGGCGCGAAACGAGGTGTCACGGCATAAAGCAAACGGCTGCGGTTGTGCCATTTCTCAATCAGTTCTTTGGAGTCGGCGTAGCCAGATTCTGGCGTGTCGGTGAGGTAATCAGGCGCATTGCGATCCATCAAAACCTTACCCGCAATCATACGTAGGTTGCGCTTCTCAGCTTCTTCAAAGAAAACGTTAACCGACTCTTTGTGTACCGTGCCGAACACGAGTGCCGTGGTTGTGCCGTTGCTTGCTAGTTCGTCTAGGAATAGCTTCGCCACTTTGTGTGCGTAGACTGGGTTTTTGAAGCGCTTTTCTTCTGGGAAGGTGTAGTTCTCTAACCAATCAAGAAGTTGCTCACCGTAAGACGCGATCATCCCTGTTTGAGGGTAGTGGATGTGCGTATCAATAAAGCCAGAGGTGATCAGCTTGTCTTTGTATTCTTTGACTTCGAGTGTTTTAGGTTGGCGAGCCAATACCTCGTCGACATGGCCCAAGTCGACGACATGGCCGTTCTCAACCACTAAAACACCGTCTTCAAAATAGTCGTAAGACTCATCGATACCGACGTCTTTTGGGTCGGCGACGCTGTGTAAAATACTGGCGCGATAAGCTTTGCGTTGCGTTGTCATGTTTACTTCCTTTTAATGACTTCAGCGACGTTATGGCCACTGAAGCTTTGCGACTTGTGTTAGGCGATCTTCTCTTCCAATGGTGGTTCGCCTACGTCGCTTGGTTGACTGTGTTGATCGGTCAAATCCTGATTTCGATATTGTTTGGTTGGGCGCTTTTGTTCAAGTGCTTGGCCTTGATAGTGTGCGATCAGTTCACCGGCAACCGATACTGCGATTTCCGCAGGATGTTTGCCATTCACCGCACTAATACCAATCGGGCAAAGCATGGTTTCAATTTGTTCTTGGCTATAGCCGCGTTGCTCTAAGCGGAAATCGAACTTCTTGCGCTTAGTGAGTGATCCAATCATTCCGAAGTAACGGCTGTCTTCACGGTCGATAATCGCTTTGGTTAAATCGAAATCGAGCTGGTGGTTGTGCGTCATCACTAGGTAATAGCTGTTCGGTGGCATGTGTTTCACTTCGCCAACCGGATCGTCTGAGACAAGCTTCTTCACACCGTGTGGTAGCGTTTCAGGGAACACTTCTTCACGTTCATCAATCCAGGTCACACGGAAGGGCAGAGTCGCGACAATGTGCAGCAGCGCTTTGGCAACATGGCCTGCGCCGAACAGCACAAGGTGGTTCTGTTGAGTGCCAATCGGTTCAAAGCTTAGTGTTGCCATTCCGCCACAACACTGGCCTAAGCGAGCGCCTAGGTTGAAGCGTTCCACTTTGAGCGATTTTTCGTTGGCAATCAGCATCTCGCGAGCCATTTTGGTGGCCACATGTTCAAGGTGACCACCACCAATCGTAGCGATGATTCGGTCACGAGTGACAAGCATTTTTGTGCCCGCATCGCGTGGAACGGAGCCTCTGTCTTCAAGAACCGTCACCATCACACACGGTTCGTAGTTCTCTTCCAGTTTTGCCAGTTCGTGAATCCAATTATCCTTAAACATATGTCCTCCTAAATCCCTTTTTATGCTTCTCAAGCTAAACGATCGATATGAGCCCTAAGCCGTTTCTGATTGAGCATCGACCGAAGTCGGAGCCGTTTCAGTGACTTCCTGAATCGCCATCAGAATACGTTCTGGCGTTGCAGGTGTGTTGAGCTTAGGAATCGCGCCATCGACGGCGACATAGCTAATGGCGTCTTTCAGTGCGCTCCATACCGACATACCCAACATGAAAGGCGGTTCACCCACGGCTTTCGAGTTGAAGACGGTGTCTTCTGGGTTGTTACGGTTTTCCAAAAGGTGCGTTCTGAAATCAATTGGCATATCAGCAATCGCAGGGATTTTGTAGCTTGCAGGGCCGTTGGTCATTAAGCGGCCTTGCTGGTTCCACACCAACTCTTCCGTTGTTAACCAACCGACACCTTGTACAAAGCCACCTTCGACTTGGCCGATATCAATCGCCGGGTTCAATGAAGCGCCTACGTCATGCAGAATATCGACACGCAGAATCTTGTTCTCGCCAGTCAGGGTATCGATGATGACTTCTGAACAAGAAGCACCATAGGCGTAGTAGTAGAACGGACGACCACGCGCCTTCTCGTGATCGTAATAGATCTTCGGAGTGCGATAGAAGCCAGTGCTTGATAGCGAGATTTGGTTGAACCAAGCCAGTTCAACAAATGAGTTGAAGGTCATGATCTCATCGCGGATCTGCACCATGCCGTTTTTAAACACCACTTCTTCAGGCCACACTTTGAAGTGCGAAGAAGCGAAGTCGATCAGGCGCTGCTTAATGGTTATTGCGGCGTTTTGCGCGGCCTTACCGTTGAGGTCGGCGCCCGATGAGGCTGCGGTTGGTGATGTGTTCGGAACTTTGTCTGTGTTTGTAGCGGTGATCTGGATACGTTCGACATCGACTTGGAACTCCTGTGCAACGATTTGTGCCACTTTGATGTTCAAGCCTTGCCCCATTTCCGTACCACCGTGATTCAAATGAATACTGCCATCGGTGTAGATATGGATGAGCGCACCTGCTTGGTTCAAGAAAGTCGCAGTAAACGAGATGCCGAATTTCACTGGTGTGATAGCAAGGCCTTTCTTCAAGATAGGGCTCTGCCTGTTGAACTCAGCGATTTCTTTACGACGTGCGTGATAGTCACTGCTGCGTTCAAGCTGTTCGGTTATCTCAGGTAAAAAGTTGTCTTCAACGGTTTGGTAGTAATGGGTCACATTACGGCCTTCTTCGCCGTAGTAGTTCGCTTTACGTACTTCCAAAGGATCTTTTTTCAGGTAACGCGCAATCTCGTCCATGATGTGTTCAATCGTCATCATGCCTTGCGGGCCACCAAAGCCACGGTAAGCGGTGTTCGATGCGGTATTGGTTTTGCATCGATGACCGACCACAGTTGCATCGCCTAGATAATAAGCGTTGTCTGAGTGGAACATCGCGCGGTCGACAATAGAACTTGATAAGTCTGGTGAGTAACCACAGTTACCTGTAACGGTAATGTCGGCACCTTGAATCACACCGTTGTCGTCAAAACCGACTGTATATTGATTGTAGAACGGGTGGCGTTTACCGGTTTGCTGCATGTCTTCATTACGCAGCAGACGCATTTTGGTCGGTCGGCCTGTAAGGTGGGCAATCACCGCAGCCATACAGGCTGGAGAGGCTGCTTGAGTCTCTTTACCACCGAAACCACCACCCATACGACGCATATCAATCACGACTTTGTGCATCGGCACGCCAATCACTTCCGCAACCAGCTTTTGAACTTCGGTCGGGTTCTGTGTAGAGGTGTAGACGATCATGCCGCCGTCTTCGGTTGGCATTACACTACTGATTTGCGTTTCTAGGTAGAAGTGTTCTTGGCCACCGATCTCTAGGTCACCAGAGATCACGTGTTTCGCTTTTTTCAGTGCTGCTTTTGAGTCACCACGCTGTTGAGTGTGGCTTTCTGTTACGAAGTGCTCTTTTGCCAGCGCTTCTTTCACATCAAGAATGGCTGGTAGCTCTTCGTATTCAATAACGGCTGCGTGCGCGGCTTTGCGTGCGGTTTCTAGATCGTTAGCTGCCACAGCAATCACAGGTTGGCCGTAGTATTCTACTTTGCCATCGGCAAGCAGTGGGTCGCCCGGTAGGATTGCACCAATGTCCAATTCACCTGGTACGTCTTTGGCTTGAATGGCAATCGCCACGCCTTCAAATTCGTAACACGGTGATAAATCTATATTGGTAATGTTCGCGTGTGCTTGAGTGCTCAGGCGTGCGTAGACGTGCAGCTGATTTGGGAACTCTAGGCGGTCGTCAATGTATACCGCTTCGCCCGTGACTTGCTTGGCTGCACTGTCGTGTTTTACGCTTTTACCTACGCCAGTTTTTAGGTCTTGTTTTGCAATGGTAACCATCTCTTCGTGGGTCATCGCATTGCTCTTGTGAACAGAGGAATTTGATTTAGACATAAGACGTTACCCTTGTTTCGATTTGGTTGTTTTTGTTCTGCTGTTCAATGAAGTAACGACGCAACATATTGGCTGCCGACAATGAACGGTATTCTTGGCTGGCACGGAAATCAGATAGCGGCTCAAAGTCGTTATACAGTTCCTGCATCGCTAACTTAATATTAGCGTCTGTCCATGGTTTGCCTAATAACGTATTTTCACAACGCGCCGCGCGCTTAGGTGTTGCAGCCATACCGCCGAAAGCGATACGAGCGTAAGAAACCTTGCCGTCTTCGATTTGAATATCAAACGCACCACACACCGCAGAGATGTCGTCGTCTAAACGTTTAGACAGTTTGTAAGCTCGGAAGCTGTCGTTAGTTGGCTTAGGAATGATGATCTGTTCAATGAACTCACTCTCTTTTTGCGCCGTCACTTTGTAGCTGATGAAGTAATCTTCAATCGGCATGGTGCGTGACTCGTCACCGCAACGAAGTTTGATCTTTGCGTTAAGGGCAATCAGCAGAGGAGGGGTGTCACCGATAGGCGAAGCATTCGCTACATTACCGCCGATGGTGCCTTGGTTACGCACTTGCAGTGAAGCAAAGCGATGCAGCAGTTCACCAAAATCTGGGTAGTGTTTTTTCAATAGTGAGTAAGAATCACTGATAGGCAGGTTGGCACCAATGATTAGATCGGTGTCGGTCTCTTCACATACCTTCATGTCTTCAACAAGGTTCACGCTGATCAGTGTTTCAATCTCACGATGGAATTGCGTCACTTCCAGCGCTAAATCCGTACCGCCAGCAACCAGCTTAGCGTTCGGGTGGGCTTGAAAAAGCTTGGCCAACTCATCGGTGCTTTTTGGGGAAAAAGCGGTGAGGTGACCAAGGCGTAAGTTGGCCTCAGTGTCTTGAATGCTTTCTAGCTTCTTGATGGTGTTGCGTTCAAGTTCAGCAAATTGGTCGATCAAAGGTTGGTCTGTTGAAAGTGACATCGCAGCATCAACAATTGGTCGGTAGCCTGTACAACGACATAGGTTACCCGCCAGTGATTCCATGACGTCTTCTTTGCTCGCATCGGGTTTGTTTTTGCCTAGCGCAAACATCGACATGATGAAGCCCGGCGTGCAGTAACCACACTGTGAACCGTGAAAATCAACCACCGCTTTTTGCACTGGGTGCAATGAGCGATCTCGATTTTGCAGATCTTCTACTGTGATCAGTTGCTTGCCATGCAGCGCTGAAACGAACGTAAGGCAAGAGTTCACCGAGCGGTATTGCAGTTGTCCATCAACCACTTCACCCAGAACTACCGTACATGCACCACAGTCACCCGACCCGCAACCTTCTTTTGTACCCGTTTTATTAACTTTGGTACGAAGGTAGTTGAGCACTGTCATATTTGGCGACAGATTATCTTCACGTCTTATTTCCTGATTGAGCAAAAAAGTAATCAAGAGACCTCCTTGTAAATCGACATATTTCCATGTGTATTCTTTTTGACTTCTAGGTCAATAATTATCCATCCTGACCTAAGGGTCAACTATTTGTTTACAAAAACGCAACAATATGGCGCTTTGGTGGATTGTGTACAATTTAGTTTCTATTGTAGTGACTTGTTTTATATGGACTTGACTGGTTATTTAGAAGTTTTTTGGTGAAGGTTGAATTTTGACTATGTATACAAATTAAGAGGAGTTTTTGTGATGTGAAGTATCGTTACTATTCAACTTTTCTGAAGTGTTGAGGTAATAGAGAGCAAAATTTCCGGGCAAAGCTGCGTTGATTTTATAAGGTAAAAAGAGGGATTCAGGTATAAAGAAGAGAAGTGAACACAATTGGTTCACTTCTGTCGATTTATAAAAATTGTTGTTTAAAGGACTATGATTTCTTCTTAAGCAGATCGGAGAATACCACATGTAGATCACTAGAAGCTGTGCTGCTGTCTAGGTTGAGTTTAGAACGAATATGGCTTAGATGTTCTTGCATCAACTCGACGGCTTGTTGTTCGTTGCCTGACTCTATTGCATCCAGTAAGCCGGAGTGTTCGTCTAAAGAACAGTTTGAGTGGTTGCCCGTTTCGTATTGAGCGATCAGCAGTGAGGTTTGCGATACTAAACTGCGTTGGAAAGCCAGCAGTGGAGCGTTTTCGGCCATTTCAGCCAGTTTGATGTGGAACTCTCCAGACAAACGTAAGCCAGAGCCGTAATCACCTTGGTCGAAAGCACTGTTCTCTTTCGCGACCAATTTTCTGCACTCTTCGATTTGAGCTTTGGTCGCGTTTTTAACGGCTAGCTCGGTGATAGCAATTTCCATTACTTCACGTGCTTTAAATATCTGTTTGGCTTCGTCTACTGTTGGAGCCGCAATCACAGCTCCTCGGTTAGGGCGGATCACCACAACTTGCTCCAAAGAGAGTCGTAGTAAGGCACGACGGATAATAGTACGGCTAACGCCAAAGATTTCTGCGAGGGCTTCTTCGCTTAATTTGGTGGCTGGTGGCAGCCTTTGTTCTAGTATCGCGTCGAAGATATGGCAGTAAACAACATCGTCTTGAGTCTGGCCTGATACTTTTGTATTTATACCTTTGGAGACAGAGTTTTTGAGAGCTGTCATAGAGATAAGGGCCCTTGTTTAGTCGAGTTGGGTAAGTCGAGAATAATTCATGAGAGTTACTCTATATTGTATACATTTATCTATACAATGCCACCGGATGAAAGTGCGATGCACGCTTATTTGTTAATGACTTATAACATTTAGTTTGCAGTGAACTGTGTGCAATCTAAAGCTTTAAGTCATTCTTCTCAAAACTAGACGCGATTATCACCGCAGCTGTACGCAACAATCTGGCTGATTTCGCTCAGGCTACGACCTGACTGTTGCTGCCATTCGTTGAAGGCTTTACTCGCTGCCAGTTGTGCTCGCTTGGTGTTACGACCGCTATCAACCACGTCTGTGCTGCGTAGGTGTGCTTCAACATCTGATGACAAGATGAAGGTATCTTTACCCATTTGGCGCAGAGTGTAGGCTCCAGTATTACCACCTAATCGCTTGCCGTGTTTTTTCAGGTAATCCCACAGCTCGGTGATACGTTCTGATGGCCAGTCGGCAACCATTTGCGAGAAGGAATCCGCTTCACGCTTGGCATTGTGGATCATCATGGCGTTGGCAGGGATGGTCATTACCTTGGTGAGGTGGCGAATAATGCGCGGGTCTTGCGCTTTCTGTTCCCACATCTCATTCGGCAGCATCAGCATCTTTTCAATATCGAACTCAAAGAATACTTCTTCAAATTGTGGCCACTTCTTTCTCACCACATTCCACGAAATACCACACTGGAAGACCTTTTCGGTAAAAGCGGCCAGCCAACGGTCATCAGTGATTTGTGATAACTCGGCTTGTGAAAGGGGCGCACGGACAATCTTTTCGAGTTCTGCTGCGCCACCTTTACGGTGAGCCGCACGTTGATAAATGGTGTCGAATTTTTCTTGGGTCATTGAAGGTTCCAAACTAAAGCGATTCTTTATGATATGGGGACTAATTTCTATATGAAAAGGAGCTTAAGCTTCTGTCGCCAATTGAGCGAGAAAACCACGCATGTAGTCGGTGCGCTTGTTGGCTTCTAATTTGGCAGATTCTGTATTCATTGTTTCAGCCAGCTTGAATAGCTTCACGTAAAAGTGGTCGACACTGTAATGTTTGTCATCCAAGTCACGTTGCTTCGCAAACGGGTCTTGGTGGTTATAGAGTTCTGCGTTAAAGCTCTGGCCCACATACAGGCAGCGAGCAATACCAATCGCACCGAGAGAATCTAGTCGATCCGCATCTTGGACGACTTGAGCTTCCAAGGTTTCTGGTGTGATGTTGGCACTGTAACTGTGAGTGACAATGGCGTGATGAATCTCATCAAGGTAGGGCGCAGGATACTCGATAGATTTGAGGAAAGAGATCGCCTTATCTGCTGCCATTGTTGAGCTTTGGGCCCTGTCTGGGTGGTTCTTAGGAAAGGTGAAGCAATCATGAAGATAAGCAGCAGGTAACACGACTTCAAGCTTAGCTTGTTCTTGATCGCACAAAGCTTTTGCGGTTTTGACGACACGCTTAATATGGCTGATGTCGTGTGCTGCATCTTGTGTCATTTCTTGCTGTGCAAACTCAAGCAGTTGGTCTTCAAACTTTTCCTTCACGCGTCTCTGTCTCCGTTAATGATGTTGCTTATTATCTAGCATTTATTCACATCGACTGTAACAGTTTCAAGCGCGAGTTTTTATCTTTTATAAAAAGTATACCAACAAAAAAACCGACTCTGTGAGTCGGCTTAATATTGGTCTTTATTTGTTGTATTGGCTTTTAAGCTGCGGCTTGTTGCAGCTGCGCCAATACATGATGCAGCGATGGGCTGATCGTGTGGCCAAGCGCTTTTACTTCTTCGCAAGGCTCAACCAAATCTGGAATTTGGAAGCTGATCATGTTCGCTGCCATTGATGCACGAATACCGTTGTTTGAGTCTTCAAACGCTAGGCAGGTTTCAGGTGCAACACCTAAGCGTTCTGCCGCTAGCAAGTAGATTTCTGGGTGAGGTTTGCCGTGAGTCACTTCGCAGCCTGTGCTTAATGAGGCGAAGTACGAATCTAGGCCAGCTAGCTCAAGCTTCTTCTTTGCGATATCAAGCTGAGTGGAGGTCGCTACCGCGATTGGAATGTCATTCGATTTTAGCCATTCAAGCAGCTCAATCACGCCATCTTTTACCGGGATTGCTTGGTTTTTAACAATTGCACTGTAGCGGGTGCGCCATTCATTATTCAGCGCTGGGTAATCTAACCCTTCACCGTAACCATTTCGAAAAATCTGTTCGATGGTTTTTGCGTTACAACCAATGATGCCTAGGTAGACATCTTGCAAAAACGGAACACCTTGCGCGTGACATGCTTCTTCAAAAACTTGCATACAAAGTCGCTCGGTGTCGAGCAGCAGCCCATCCATATCAAAAATAGCAGCTTGAAAATTCATATCCGTGGTTCTTTATGTGTTGTCATCGTGAGGGCGGGTATTTTGACATAGTGTCTAGTGATAGGCGAGTCAACGTTCAGTAAGAATATATCCAATCGGCTCGGCAATATGCTTCTGCATGACTTTAAATGTGATTGATTGTGGTTGAAATAATATCGTTCAGTTATGAGCCTTGTGTTTTATAGGCCATCCAGATCTAACAGAAACAATTATGATTATTCCACATAACAAATCTAGCTTGTGCGTCTGGCTTATTATTACATTTCATAAACTTACAGGTCGGTTTACGTGACCATAATCTTATAAAAAACAATTACCGGGAGCCTGCAATCATAGTGTGACCAAGCAATAAGTAAATGGCTGAGCTTAGGGAGAAAATAACATTAGTCCACATTTTTAGCAGGGTTGCTTATGTTGTATTTTGAGTTTCTATTTTTATTAGTCGTCCTTTATATCGGATCTCGGTATGGCGGTATTGGCTTAGGTGTTGTTTCGGGTATTGGTTTGGTTATCGAGGTGTTTGTCTTCAAGATGCCACCAACGTCTCCACCTGTCACCGTGATGCTGATCATCCTCGCCGTTGTTACTTGTGCTTCGATTCTCGAAGCGGCAGGTGGTTTGAAATACATGCTGCAAGTGGCGGAAAGGGTGCTTAGAAAGAACCCGAAACGCGTTACCCTGATAGCTCCGTTCGTGACTTACTCGATGACTTTCTTATTGGGTACTGGCCACGCGGTTTACTCCATCATGCCGATCATTGGCGATGTTGCACTGAAGAACGGTATTCGTCCTGAGCGTCCAATGGCAGCTGCGTCTGTCGCGTCTCAACTAGCTATTACCGCATCTCCAATTTCAGCCGCTGTGGTGTACTACCTCGCGCAGCTTTCTGATATTCAACATTCTATTACTCTGCTTTCCATTTTGATGGTGACGGTACCTGCAACCTTATTTGGTACGTTTTTGCTTTCTTTGTACAGCTTGAAACGCGGCAAAGAACTGAATGACGATCCTGAATATCAAGCGCGCCTAAAAGATCCTGAGTGGAAAAAGCGTATCGAAAGCACCACGGCGACGTCTTTGGATGAAGTGCTTCCAACTTCGGCTCGTAATGCGGTATTGATTTTCCTACTTTCAATTGTCGTGATTGTTATCGTGGCGATGGTGCCTGAAATCAGAACCATCGTTGACGGAGACAAGCCAATCAAGATGTCGGTGATCATCCAAATGATGATGCTCTGCTTCGGCGGTATCATCTTGCTGGCGACCAAAACTGACCCACGTGATGTGCCAAACGGCGTGGTATTCAAATCGGGTATGGTGGCGGCGATTGCTATCTTCGGTATCGCTTGGATGTCGGATACCTACTTCCAATACGCAATGCCTCAGTTCAAGTCTGGCATCGTGGAAATGGTGACTAACTACCCATGGACGTTCGCACTAGCGCTATTCATCGTATCGGTTGTGGTGAACTCACAAGCAGCAACAGCACGTATGATGCTACCGGTTGGCCTTGGCTTAGGGTTAGACCCAGCACTGCTTATCGGCTTGATGCCTGCGGTTTACGGCTACTTCTTCATCCCGAACTACCCATCAGATATCGCAACGGTGAACTTCGATGTCTCTGGCACCACCAAGATTGGTAAGTGGTACTTCAACCATTCATTCATGTCGGTGGGTTTAATCGGTGTAGTAGGCGCATGTTGCTTAGGCTACGCACTGGCACAGATTTTTATCGCTTAATGTATTAGCTTTCTTTGAGATAGCTAAGACAACAAACAAAAACAGCGCCTGAATTGGCGCTGTTTTTGTTTAATCTGTCTTGGGGATTCGCTTTGATACGAGCTCTTAAGCAGTATTAGCGAGCCTCAAAAGCCAAAGACTGAATCGCTTCTTCGATAGTTAGGAAGTGGATCTTCATTAGGCACACTTCGGCTTTCTGGAACTCGTGATTTCGAATCAGTTTGGTCACGCTCTCAACCGAATACTGGTCTGCTAGTTTAGCTAGAGACAGTTGATTTGAGCTTGATTGCAGCGAGTAGCTGTCGCCTTCAGAATCGATGAGGTAATCATCTTCGCCCAAGATCATATCTGAGCATTCCACCTGGAAATCTTGTTCTGACGCGACGTAAATAAGCTCATCATCACCGTCGAGTTTTACCAAAGATGGCCAACTGATCATTACTGCCCTTTCTATGTGCTGCTTACTGCTTTTAATAGTGGTGACGACAAGCAATTATATAAAAGTTATCGTCATCTGCTTTATACACTAATCGATTCTTGTCATCGATTCGTCTTGACCAAAAGCTAGACAGGTTGCCGACTAGTGGCTCCGGCTTTCCAATCCCTTCAAAGGGCGTTCTTTTGGCGGCTTCAATCAACTTATTTAGTTTCTTGAGCGTTTTCTTGTCTTGGGTTTGCCAGTATAGGTAATCTTCCCAAGCATTATCTGTAAATACAATCTTTCGATCATTCGTCATTATTCAATTCTCGAACGGTTGTATTTCCGGCTTCGAGTTGAGCAATAGATTCAGCCAATCTTTCAGCGTTTTTAGGCGAGCTCATTAGGTACAAGGTTTCTTGCATTGAATTAAAATGATCAAGAGACATTACCACGGCATCTTCTGAATCTCGTCTGGTTATTACCGTAACATCAGAATCGTCTACCACTCTATCGAGCACAGACTTAAGGCTATTTCTGGCCTCAGTAAAAGAAACAATATTCATCACTTATTTACCCTGTTGTTTTTGGATATGTTTAATCTTTCTATATACACAGAATAGTTAATCATTCATGAATTAACTATTCTACATGTTCCGCTTGTTGTACATGTTATATCAGAGGTTACACATGATCAACTTATGGTACATGTCATTCATTGTAAATATGCAGAGAGTTACTGACTCAAAATGCTATTTACTCAAAGATCGGCCTAATGGTGCGAAGTAACCTTGCAGGGCTTGGTATATCTGTTCTCGGTGCGCCATATCAGGATACACGGGGTACATATCAGGCTTGGTTGTGCCATCCACTAGATAAGCGTTCTTGATATCGGAACACGATTCAATCACGGATTCAAAAGCGCGCGCCATCATCTCTGTGGGTAGTGAGAAGTAACGGGCAGACATCGCTTTGTCGGCAATCACACTGCGAGCCACATAATCGTGTTTGTCCAAGTTATTGTCGCTAAGCAGTGTGGCATCAAACAGAGACATCAAACTTTCGTTTAATGGATGAGGTCGCACCGTTCTATCGTGCAACCAACAGTCGCTGGCGAACAGGATCTGCTTGCGAGGGCCAGAGGTATCGCCGATTTCAAACGCTTTCTCAGCGATATAGTGGTCAAATGCATGCCAAAACTCGTGAGCGAGCGCGCCAGCTCCGGCATTCTTCGCGAGGGCTAATTCTCGTTGGTTCGGGGCATAGTGTGCTTGTACGCCTTTTCTGCCGCCACTGCCGAACGCTAAGCCTAATGTGCCGCGAAGGCCAATCGCTTCTGGTGGCAAAGCCAAGATGTAAGCCAAGTCGGCTAGCGAATCGAATATCAGATTTGCGGCCAACTCTTTTTCTTCTTTCGTCACCCAAGCACCCACACGAATGCTGCCCATACCGAAGGTTTGTTTGATGTCCATGAATGACACCTGATCGCCATGTCGGTAGTCTGGGCCTTCGCGCGTTTTGTATTTAAAGTGAGTTAACTTCAAAAGGGTCCTTGGAAACAGACGTAAGAATCAATAGTGTGCTCAGTGAGATGCGCCTCTGTGAGATGCATCTCTTGGAATTAAAGGACGTTAGCACTTTTGATAGCAAATTGCCGAACAAAATTAGTTTAGATTGAGTTCGAAAGCTTCCCATGAAGTTGGGTTACCTTCACGAGTGAGTGGAAAGAGTGGCTGTTGTGGTTTTGCATAGCTTAATCGGTGCAGTCTTTGAGTTACGTGGTAGCTATCAAGCCCTGATACCGTGACCAAATCCAACGCTTCTAAATCAAGGTAGCCATCCGGCATCACGGCGCGTTTGGGTGCGTGAATCGTTATAACTTCACCGATCAACATTTGCGTTTGATTGCTTTCGATTGTTATCTGTTCTTTGAACGCTAACCCTATCTTTAAACTGCTCTCCAAGACGAAGGGAGCGGGGAATGTGTCGTCATAATAGGCCGTTAAGCCGACCGCGTTGAATTCTGAGACTGGTTTAGGGTAGCGAGCCGAGGTTTGATGGGCCTTTTTAACAAAGTCAGCACCAATGCTGTTAACGGTGAAGTACTTAGTTTCTAGGATGTTTTCTAGCGTATGACGTCGGCTTTTATCTGGGCGAACAATAAAACCAAGCAGCGCGGGATCAGACCCTAGGTGAATGACAGAGCTCACTATCGCAAGGTTTTCAAGCCCCTGTTTATCACAAGTACCAATTAGGTTGGCGCTTTTAAATCCAGATAGGGAGTTAACCAAACGAATGCGGTGGCGCGGGTCCATTGTTTGGATATCTTGTTTAGAAAGGGTCATGTCCTTCATATCTTCTCTTCTTCTCATTTATTGTTATCTTCGAGCATGCTCACTAACGGACTTATATGTACGAAGAATCCGCTTTTATCGATCAAAGAGCGCTTATTGGCCGTGGGCAGTTTGTCTCTTTTATCTCTGTTACAGCACAATGAACGAGATCCTTTGCATAGATTTACGTACGTTGACGTCCCTTTACATCACAGGAGCTAAAGTAATGATGTCGTCTTTATGAGTGTTAACAAATGAAAACAGTCCGCAATATCATTTGGGCAATGATTGCCACAATGTCAGCCTTTTGGTTTGCGATGGAACCGCAATTATTCGCTTCAAGCGATGTCTTTGAATGGCGCTCAGCCATGATTCAGTACTCAGGTATTTTGTCTCTGGTGTTAATGTCCATCACAATGATCTTGGCGATGCGTTTGCCTATGGTTGAGAATTGGCTGAAAGGTATGGATAAAGCATATCGAGTCCATAAATGGCTCGGTATCGGTGGTGTTGCACTGGGTGTGACACACTGGTTGTGGTACCAAATACCTAAGTCATTGGTGGTGTCTGGTGTGTTAGATAAGCCTGTTCGACACGATGGTTCAGGGCCGCAAGCTGTTTTGACTGGATGGGAGTTATGGGTCAATGAATTACGCGGTATTGCTCAGAGTATTGGCGAGTGGGGCTTCTACTTGTTGCTCATTTTACTGGTGGCGTCACTATGGGCGGCAGTGAAGTACAAACCGTTTAAATTGTCGCACCGTCTGATGTCGGTTGCGTACCTGTTTATCGCTTTCCACTCAGTAATCCTGCTTAAACGAGCGTATTGGGGAGAACCTATTTATTATCTAACTGTGGCATTTGCTTTGGCTGGGTCTATCGCAGCGATTTACAGTTTGTTGGGCTTGGTTGGGCGTCGTAATCGTCACTCAGCGACGATTATCTCGACTCGCTATTTTCCACAAGCTGAAGTGATGGAGCTGGTGTTAAAACCGGAGGCATCTTGGCAAGGTCACAAAGCTGGGCAGTTTGCGTACTTGCGTTTCGGTAATGAAGACCCGCATCCGTTTACTATTGTTTCTGGCAGTGATGATCCAGAGCTGCGCTTTTTGATCAAAGAGCTGGGTGATTTTACTAATGGCCTATATGAACGAGTGAAAGCGGGCGATGCGGTTACGGTTGAAGGACCCTATGGTCGACTTTATTTTGACCTAAGCAAGCCACAAATTTGGATTGCTGGTGGTGTCGGGATAGCGTCGTTTTTTGCAACACTTGAAGCGCTCAAAACAGAACGAGATCATCCTCGTATTCAACTGTTTTATTGTACTCGCGGTGTTGATAAGCAATTAATCGATGAGTTGTGGCACCTAGCACACGCGGTTGGTGTGAAGTTGACCGTGATAGATACCTTGCACTCACCGCGGCTAAACGCCGGAAGAATTGTCAATCAATGTGGCGACCTCAACGAGTACGAGATGTATTTCTGCGGGCCGGAGTTGTTCTCTACATCACTGAAAAAAGAATTAGACACCTATCAATTTGATATTGAAAAGCACTACCACGAAGAGCTGTTTGTGATGCGTTAAAGCCAACTATTGGAGCTGTGATTGTTAAATTAGTCAATCGGCACAGTGTAAAAAGGCGTAAAGTCACTCAATTTGTTATTGCAGCGGTTTGCTATTGAGCGATACCATATAGGGCTGTTTCTTTGGTAAAGATGTAATTATGTCAGATGAAAAACTCGCACTCGAATGGATGCGCCAACAAGCTCATAAAGTTGACCCATACGTTATCGATCCATCGTTTGATGAATGCGTTGAGTTGCTTGATCCTGCCTTCAAGAAAGGCAAGAGTGTTGCTCAACTCAAGTATCTGTTATCAGAAGCAGATCGCCGAGCGGGCGCGGCAGAACGTAAGCATGCGGCTTTAAAATACGCCAAAGAGAAAAGCCCAAATGCTGGTCAAATCTTGCGACTGCAAAGCAAGCTTCAACAAGTTCAGTTGGCGTTGAAATTGGCGACTGGCGACAACAACATGACCATCTCTCAGTTCTGTTCAGAGTATGACGTGACTAAGCGTGACGGCAATACGGCATGGAACGAAAAGCTGGTGGAGCAGGGTAAGAGAAAGTAGTCTTTTAAACGCTTTATTCTTCTATAAACTGTCACGTTAGTTAATGTCATACACTTTTCAAAAAACGACCTATTGTTATCAATGAACGCCTTTCTAAAGCCTGAAAAATCGCTTCTCAGGCTTTAATTTTTATAGCCAACCTGTTGCATTTTTTAGCGCCTTTCCTAATTCTCGTACTGGATTTTCTCTCTATTTTTCTGAGATATCTAATGTGCGCGATACACTATTTTTCGCCCATTAATCAATTTCACTTGTGACAAAGTTATCAGAATTATGCATTTTCGGTAACGTTCCCGAAATTATCGATCTATCATCCACTCAGATACAAAAGTGAAGTAATCAACACGACTGATTTCTATTTCTTCTTCGATATAGAGCTTATACATCAAAAGTATAAGCCGAAATGTGCTTACGAATTGTTTTGGGAACGTTTGCAAATAATCCAAAACAATTAACGTGAGAACATCAGAATGAAACGACACATTTTAGCGGTTGCTGTAACAATGGGGCTAGTGACTACATCGGTATTAGCAAGTGAAGACGTTGCAGCATTAGAGCAACGTATTAATGAATTAGAACAAAGGGTTGCACAAACAGAGCAGGTCTCTACCGAGGCCAATGAAAAGGCTTCTTCGTTTGAGTTTCACGGCTATGCTCGCTCTGGGTTATTGATCAACGACGACCTAAACGGCGCGACAGGTACTGGTCCTTACATGACAGCGGCGGGTGCCATTGGAGCTCCAATTGGACGTCTTGGTGTTGAAGATGATCATTACGTTGAAGCGAACTTGATTCATAAGCGATTTGCAGACGATGGCTCTAGTGCTTTGTTTCGCATCATGTTGGCCGACAGTACTGAGACAAATAACGAGTGGACTGCCAGCGAAAGCCAGTTGAATGTGCGACAAGTGTATTCAGAACTGAACCGTCTGAGCATGTTCTCTGAATCTGAAGCGTTTTCTGAAGCAACGTTTTGGGCGGGTAAACGATTTGATCGCGACAACTTTGATATTCACTTTTTCGATTCGGATATTGTCTTCTTATCAGGTACTGGTGCGGGCGTTTATGACGTTCAGATGAGCGACAACTGGAAAGCGAATTTCTCTATTTATGGCCGAGATTTTGGTGAGATTGATAGCTCGTCAACAGATGTAGAAAACTACATTGCAACCATGAATAACCGTATTGGCCAATGGCAAGTGATGTTGAGCGGTATGACCTCAGCAGACAACGATAGCCGCCTAAATGGCGCAGCTGAAAGCGGTGTACACGCAATGTTTGCGTACCATGGAGACAACTTCTTTGGTCTGAGCGAAGGCTTCTCTAAAACGGGTATGTTAGTGGGTAGTGGCCTAGGTGCAGAGCTAAAAGGCATCGGTTCAAATGGTGATCTACTGGATGACGCGAAAGCCGTTCGCCTGTTTAGCTACGGTGTCACTCGCATTGGCGACAACTGGCGCTTAGCACCTGCATTAATGGCAGAGCATAGCCAAGACCGTTTGAAGAAGAATGACGAGTTCACATGGGCTTCTTTAAACGTTCGATTAGCTCAAGAGTTCACAGAGAACTTTGAGATGGTTTACGAAGGTTCATTGCAATACATGGATTTAGACAACTCGACAGAGCAAGCGAGCGGCGGTTTCTACAAAGCGACAGTTGCACCAACACTCAAGCTTTCAACTAGCACTGGTTTCTTTGACCGACCAGAACTGCGTTTCGCTGTGAGCTATGTGGATTGGAGTGAAGACCTAAATGGTTACTCGATCAGCACTGAAGCAGATGCTGCAACGATGGGAGAGGGCGGCGAGGTTCTGTTTGCACTGCAGATGGAAACTTGGTTCTAATTGCTTGATATATCGTTTAGATAGAGAGTGTTACTCATGATGTGATAGTCGCATCACCAAATGCCAACCTTATCGTTTCAACTCGAAGGTTGGCATTTTTTATCTTGGGATAACCTGATCTCTGAAATAAATCGCTAGCAAGACTCTCGGTCAATAGTGGTGAAGGTCAACACCATCTTGCTCATTTCAAAGCCTTTTTTCTCAATACGGTCGAGTAGCAGCTTGGCTCCATTTTCTCCCGCTTTATCAAACGCATAGTTAAACGTAGACAGCGTTGGTGTGCATACTGAAGCGAGCTCATCGTCACCTACACCGAGCACCAATATATCCTTTCCTGGAACGAGCCCCGCTTCCTGAATGGCTCTGATCGCACCGATTGCGATACGGTCAGTGGCGCAGAATAGGCCGTCGAGCTTGGTGTGCTCCTTGAGATACTGCTTCGCCAGTTGGTAACCTGATTCTATCGTGAAGTCGCCACGGGCGTGAAATTGCAGTGTGAGGTCGTTAAATTGAAGCGATTGAGCGAAGCCTTCCGATCTCATCTTATCAACCGCAATATCGTCACCTTGCACACCGATGAATCCCATATGCTTACAAGCTTTCGCTATGAGGCGATTACCCGCTTCAAACCCTACGCGAGTGTCGTCGTGCACAATGCTTGGGATGTTAAACATTGACCCGTCTTGACCAACCAATACCACGGGTACGGCAGAGCTTTGAATCGCTTTGACTAATTGGTTGTCGAGGTGGGTCGCGTACAGGATGATACCTTCAACACGCCTCTGGTTAAATATCTGAATATATTCAAGTTCTTTATGGTGTGTTTGGTGTGTGCTCGCTAATAATACATGCTTGCCCGCTTGCTCTAAGACGGCGGTTAAACCATCGACACCCTGAGAGGTGGCATGGGAAGAAACCCTAGGAACAATCACGCCAACCAGGTTGGTTTTTTGGGACTTTAAGTCTTTAGCGACTTGGTTTGGGAGATAGCCACACTCTTCAACTGCTTTACGCACCTTCACCTTGGTCGCGTCTTTTACGCCATACTCATCATTGATTACTCTTGAAACCGTCGACTTGGAAACTCCAGCGAGACGAGCGACATCATGAAGACTAGCCATTATTCATTATCCAATTGTAATTTTAGTTTTGGGATTGTTTGCAAACAGAGCATCAAATTTACCTGTTATTAGGGGATTTTAACCCTGTCTTCTTATCCTAGGGAGATAATTTGAAGATCACTCTCACACTATTGAGCAGTTATCTTTGATCATTTGTTATTTCTAGGCAAAAATTTGTTTTGCAAACGTTCCCGAAAATTCAAAAGCTCAAATGATAATCCAATGGGGTATGTAATGAATTATCCAAAAATAGCAAAAGAGCTGCTTTCTCTATTAGGTGGTAAAAGTAATATCACCGCACTCGCACACTGCGCGACTCGTCTGCGTCTTGCGGTTGCAGACCAAGATAAAATTGATGAACAGGCGATTGATAACCTAGAAGGGGTTAAGGGCCAGTTTAAAGTGGCAGGTCAATATCAGATCATCTTTGGCTCAGGCATCGTAAACCAAGTTTATGCTGAGTTGGCTAAGCTGACTGAAATGACGGAAATGTCGACCAACGATGTGGCGTCTGCAGGTGCTGACAACCAAAATATCCTGCAACGCGCGGTGAAAGGCCTGTCTGATATTTTTGTACCAATCATTCCGGCGATTGTTGCTGGTGGTTTGTTGATGGGTATCTACAACCTATTGACGGCTCAAGGCTTATTCATTGATGGCAAATCTTTAATCGACGCTAATCCGGGTTTGACCGACTTAGCAAACATGATCAATACATTTGCTAATGCTCCTTTTGTGTTCTTACCTATTTTATTAGCATTTTCAGCGAGTAAGAAGTTTGGTGGTAACCCATACCTTGGCGCGGCTTTAGGTATGTTGATGGTTCACCCAGACTTGCTTAACGGCTGGGGCTTCGGTGGCGCATCAGTGTCGGGCAGCATTCCGGTTTGGAACATTTTAGGTTTCGAAATCGAGAAAGTAGGCTATCAAGGTTCAGTACTACCCGTTCTTGTTTCTGCGTTTATTCTAGCGAAAGTTGAGCTTGGGCTGCGTAAAGTTATTCCTTCGGTTCTGGATAACTTGCTAACGCCGCTATTGGCGATTTTCATAACTGGTTTGTTAACATTCACGATTGTTGGTCCATTTACTCGTGATATCGGCTTCCTGCTTGGTGACGGCCTAAATTGGTTATACAACAGTGCTGGCTTCATTGGCGGTGCGGTGTTTGGTTTGATTTATGCGCCGTTTGTTATTACTGGTATGCACCATAGCTTTATTGCTATTGAAACTCAGCTGCTTGCGGATATCGCAACGACTGGCGGTACGTTCATCTTCCCTATCGCGGCGATGTCTAACGTGTCACAAGGTGCAGCGGCACTGGCGGTTGGTTTCATGAGTAAAGATAAGAAAATGAAAGGTATCGCGATTCCTTCTGGTGTGACTGGCTTGCTTGGTATTACTGAACCTGCAATGTTCGGTGTGAACTTGAAGCTTCGCTATCCATTCATTGCTGCGGTTTGTGCCGCTGCGATTTCAAGCGCGTTTATCACGATGTTCAATGTGAAAGCACAAGCACTGGGTGCGGCGGGTATTCCTGGCATCATCTCAATATCACCAGAAAAGATTGGCTACTACGTGGTAGGTATGATTATCGCGTTCGTGACTGCCTTTGCTCTGACCGTTGTTTTAGGTCTGCGCGAGCGCAGCAAGCAAAACATTAAAGCAACAGCTTAACGTTTCTCCCTAGAAGTGAAGCCCCCCTTTTCACTTCATTTCCTAAGCTTTGGGGTGCTAGCTAGGTGATTTGGCTTAGCTAGCCTTTTTATATTTTTACATGACAGCGTGAAGTGTCACCTTGCTTTTGGTTGCTACTGCTTTCGATTGCCATCGCTTTCGGTTGTCATGATTTTCAGTTTTAAGGTAAGAAAGATGAATCAAGTTTGGGTAACTGGAGACGCCGTCGTCGACCTCATTCCGGAGACTGACGCGACATTATTGAAATGTCCGGGCGGTGCGCCTGCTAATGTCGCGGTAGCGATTTCTCGCCTTTTAGGCAAAAGCGCATTTTTTGGCCGAGTGGGTAACGATCCGTTTGGCACTTTTATGGAAGTGACTCTGCAAAAGGAAGGTGTGAATACCGAGCGTTTGGTGAAGGACCCTGAACAACGCACGTCAACCGTGGTGGTCGATCTTGATGACCAAGGCGAGCGTAGCTTTACGTTTATGGTTAAGCCAAGTGCCGACCAGTTTATGTCTGTTGAAGACATTCCCGAATTTAAGAAAAACGAGTGGCTACACGTCTGCTCGATCTCTTTGGCTAATGAACCAAGCCGAAGCAGTACCTTCGAAGCGATCCGACGTATGAAAGCCGCGGGCGGTTACATCAGCTTCGATCCAAACCTTCGTGATGAAGTGTGGCAAAACCCATCTGAAATTAAGTCTGTGGTCATGAAAGCGGTTGAATTGGCTGATGTGGTTAAATTCTCAGAAGAAGAACTGGATTTCTTAACCGATTCAACTTCGATGGAACAAGGTTTGGCTAACATTGCAGATCTTAACAACACGCTTGTTCTGGTTACGCAGGGCGCGAAAGGCGTTTGGCGAGTATTTGAAAACCAAGGTGTGTTGATTTCAGGTCGCTCAGTGACGCCAGTGGATACCACGGGTGCAGGCGATGCTTTTGTTGGCGGTTTGCTTGCAAAGCTTTCTCAAGATGATGAGTGGAACAATCAACAAGTCGTCGATTCTGCAATTCAGTGGGCGAATGTGTGTGGTGCACTGGCGACCACGCAAAAAGGCGCAATGACCGCACTTCCAACGCAAGAAGCTCTTACTCAGTTTATTCAAAAAGACTCTTCAAATACGAATGCCGTAGAGGAGAGTGTATGAGTTTGAACTCGAACTGGACAGTAGAGCAAAGATATCGCCGTATAGAAGATATTTCTCTAGAGAGTATTGATGCGATGGTAGAGCTTCGCAAACAAGACTCTGGCTATCCAAGCTACCATATTGCGCCTAAGTTTGGTCTGCTTAATGATCCGAATGGTCTGTGTTTCTTTAATGGTGAACACCACCTATTTTACCAATGGACGCCAGTTGGCCCCGTCCATGGTATGAAGTACTGGTACCACCTTTCTACCAAAGACTTCGTTCATTTCGAAGACCACGGCATTGGCTTGCACCCAGACCAAGATTACGACTCTCACGGTGTTTACTCTGGTGGTGCATTGGTTGAAAACGACAATGCATTGTTGTTTTTTACAGGTAACAAGCGCGATGGAAATTGGTTGCGAGTGCCAACTCAATGTTTTGCCAAGATGTCTGCTGACGGCAAAATAGAAAAGCACGGCGTGGTTATCGAAAACGATCACTACACCGAACATTTCCGAGACCCAAAAGTGTGGAAACAGGGCGGCGATTATCTGATGGTTGTGGGTGCTCAAACGCCTCAAAATACTGGCTCTATGGCGCTATATTGCAGCCGAGACCTGATGAATTGGCAGCACAAAGGTCCAATTCAAACTCGTTACAACAACCTTGGCTATATGTGGGAATGCCCAGATTTCTTTGAAATAGAGAATCAGTCGGTGATGCTGTTTTCTCCACAAGGTGTGTCTAGCGAAAATCCATACGATTTCAAAAATATCTACTCGGTGGCTTATATCGTCGGTGACCGCCTAAATCTCGATTCGGTAGAACTGGAAAACCACCAAGATATTGCGCAACCAGATTATGGCTTCGATTTCTATGCACCACAGACTTATCTAGATGATACAGGCCGCCGTATTCTGATTGCTTGGATTGGTCTGCCTGAGATTAATACACCATCTAATGAGTATCAGTGGGCGGGCATGTTGTCGTTACCACGCGAACTTCAAATCCAAGATGGCTATCTTGTTCAGTCTGCTTTACCTGAATTGAAAGCGCTACAGGGTGAAGCTGTGGTGGTTGAAAATGCTCTTGAATTGGATACAACCAGCTTCATGGTTGAGCTCGAAACTGATACTGACGAGTTTGAGTTTACACTTGCTAACGTTGCGGGTGATAACATCGTGTTCAGTGCTACAGAAAAGGAGTTCATGCTTGATCGCAGTAAGATGTCTCAGCTCTACGCGGAAGAGTTTGGCTCAGTGAGAAAAGCACCGAGGTTGAGCACCAAGCAAACCATCGAGGTTTATGTTGATAAGTCAGTGATCGAAATCTTTATCAATGGCGGTAAGCACACAATGACCAGCCGTTTCTTCATTGATGACTTGAGTTCATTGTCGATGACTGGTGACGTGAACACCGTTTATCACTCGATGAACCCAATTAAAGGGTTGGACAACTAACCTCCGCTTATCACCATCAAGAAAGCCGCTGATCATGAACTGACCCCCAATAGT
>NZ_JBFRTN010000046.1:0-28336 GCF_041474095.1 Vibrio sp. 10N.222.54.A3 | reverse complement strand
CTCGGCGCACCATAAAAAAACGGGAGCTAATGAGCTCCCGTTTATCAAATTACTTTATCTTGCGATTAGAACTTCTTAGAAATCAGCGCAAAACCAGCAATGATACCAATACCTAGTAGCATGATTGCACCTTTACCGCTATCGAAGCCAGAAGAGATACCCATGAACGCAACGATTGCGATAGCTACAGGGATGATGTACTTAACTAGTGTGTACCATAGACCAAATAGTGGGAAAGAGACTTCACCGTCGTTAGTGATTTCTTTCTCTAGGTCTGCACGGTTTAGTCTCCAACCAGCGAAGATACATACCAACATACCGCCAACCGCTAGGAAAATCTTATCCGTTAGTAGGTCGAAAATGTCGAACGCGCCAGTATCAAACAGTGTTGGACCGAAGCCGCCAAGTGATAGAGAAGCGAAGATACATAGAATCGCCATTACAACACTTGCAGACAGTACCGCTGTTACACGCTTCATGCCTTTCTCATCGATTAGGTAAGAAACCACAACTTCAAGTAGAGATACTGAAGATGTTAGTGCCGCAACACTCAAACCAACGAAGAACATAAGAGCAAATAGAAGACCGATTACGCCGCCCATTTCAGCGAATAGCTGAGGAACAACAACGAATACTAAACCAGGGCCCGCTGCAGGTTCCATACCGAACGCGAACATTGCAGGGAACATTGCAACACCAGCTAGAATAGCAACACCAGTATCCATTGCGGTTACCATTGCTGTTGTCTGAACTAGGTTCTCTTTCTTCTTAAGGTAAGAACCGTATGTCATCATACAACCCATACCAAGACTTAGAGAGAAGAATGCTTGACCTAGAGCGGCTAGGATTACATTGCTGTCTACTTTAGAGAAGTCAGGACTGAATAGGAACTCAAGACCAGCCATCGCGCCCGGAAGCATAATGCCTTTGATTGATACTACAATAAGGATAATGAAAAGAAGCGGCATCAGAATCTTACCTGCTTTCTCAATACCACCAGAGATACCTTTCATAACGATAACAACGTTAAGTAGTAGGTATAAGCCCATCCACATTAGTGGTTGAACTGGGTTTGAGATAAAGCCACCAAAGCTATCACCAATTGCTTCTGGTGCGTCTAGAAGACCACCTGCAATTTTACCGATGTATGCGATTGACCAACCGCCTACTACTGGGTAGAAACCCATGATAAGTAGACCACTGAATACGCCGATAACGCCAGCGAACGTCCAACGACGGTCAGTTGTTTTAAATGCACCTACTGCTGATTTTTGCGTATGACGGCCAATCGCAAATTCAGTCAGCATGACACTGAAACCAATAAAAATTACAAAAAACAGGTAAATGGCAACGAATGCACCACCGCCACTTTCGCCTGCTGTGTATGGGAATTTCCAAATGTTACCTAAGCCAACAGCAGAACCTGCTGCAGCCATTACGAATCCTAACTTCGAACCCCAGGTATCGCGGGGTGTTGTGGTTGTATTACTAGTAGCCACGTGTACTCCAAACTTTTGTGTTATGTGATGTTGTGTTTTGCTTTGGGTGGCGTCTTTAAAAGGAAGGTGTATAAATAAATTTACACACCTAAAAGATTTGATTGACGCTCGTTGTCTAGCAAGTAAACCAGTTTAAGAATAAAATTGGAAGAGCATACCGTACAAATTTCGTTAAAGATGTAAATTTTTATGGTTAAATGCCGACTTTTCATACAAAACAATCGTTTTCTTCTTAAGTTGACCAAAAATTAACAACTTTAACCTATTTACATCTTTTGCTCTATTTTGTAAATAGTTGATTCCTTAAATTCCCATATCCGTTAAATAGCATTACTATCTAAGTGTCTCTTTTTTCGAGTATTCAATGTGGATAAGCTTTATCATTTTTTAACTTTGGCCTCTGTTGTTTTGTACTGGGTTCTCGTAGCCGGTGTGACGTTTCGTGTTGTACTAAAACGACGCTCTGTCAGCGTTTCTCTTGCTTGGCTAATGGTTATCTACATTATCCCGATTGTTGGTGTAGCTTGTTACTTCCTTTTTGGTGAGCTAAACCTAGGCAGAAAAAGGGCTGAACGCGCTCATCGTATGTTTACCCCTTTCGGCGACTGGTTCCGTCAATTGAATGATTGCCAACTTCACCAACCAGGGAAAGTCGGCTCCCCTATCCATAAGATTGACGAGCTTTGTAACAATCGAATGGGCATCCCTGCACTCAGTGGAAACACTCTATCGCTGCAATCTTCACCAAACGAGATCCTACACGCAATTATCGAAGATATAGAAAATGCACAAACCAGTATCAAGATGGTTTTCTATATTTGGCATCCAGGTGGCCTGACCGATTCGGTTGCCTCTGCGCTGATTCGCGCTGCAAAACGTGGCGTAGATGTTAAAGTTTTGCTCGATTCAGCCGGTAGCCCTCGCTTTTTCAAAAGCCACTGGCAGTCAATGATGAAGGACGCAGGCGTTCAAGTCGTACAAGCACTAGAAGTGAGCCCATGGCGTATTTTCTTACGTCGCCTAGATTTAAGACAACACCGCAAAATCATTGTGATTGACGAGACTATCGCCTATACGGGTTCAATGAACATGGTCGATCCTGCTCACTTCAAACAAAGTTCCGGCGTTGGTCAATGGATTGATGTCATGGTCCGTGTAACAGGTCCAACTGTTAACGTGCTCTCTGCAATCCATGGTTGGGATTGGGAAGTTGAGACTGGTGAACGCATTCTCCCTGATATACCTGAATGCCCAGTTGAAGAAATCATGACACATCATCCGGTTCAAGTAGTGCCGTCTGGCCCTGGCATGCCGGAATATTTGATCTTACAAGTACTGACCATCGCCATCAATCAAGCGAATCATTCTGTACGTATTACTACACCTTATTTTGTGCCAAGTGCTGACTTACTCGAAACACTTAAGATGACAGCTCAACGCGGCGTAACTGTAGAACTGATCATTCCACACAATAACGATTCACTAATGGTTAAATGGGCTTCTCGTGCGTTTTATACCGAGTTGCTTGAAGCTGGCGTGAAGATCTATGAATTTTACGGTGGCCTTCTTCATACCAAATCGGTAGTGATCGATGAAGAGTTTTGCTTGATCGGAACCGTCAATATCGACATGCGCAGTTTGTGGCTCAACTTTGAAGTGACTCTGGCTGTGGATGATGTGCATTTCACGCAAAAACTGTCTGAGCTGCAGAAATCTTATATCTCTTCATCCCACTCTGTAGAGTTAGAACAGTGGGAGCAAAGAAACCTTAGTAATCGCTTCTTTGAGAGGCTGTTCTACTTGTTCAACCCACTCCTATAATTCCAGCAATGAGTCGATTATGGCTCGTTGTTTCCCCATCGATCATTTTTAACCTTTCACTGTTAACTGAGTGAAAGGTTAAAAATCGTAAGAAAAGCGCAAAAATCCCCGCTCCGCTCTTGCTTTGAACACTCTTGGCATGTTTTAAATAGGACATAACCGATTGATAAGGAATTCACAGCATGTCCGAGAACAAAACCACTAAACTTATCACTGCCGGTCGTGATAAGAAGTGGACCAATGGTGTTGTTAACCCACCAGTACAACGCGCTTCAACTGTCGTATTTAACTCAGTAGAAGAGAAGCGTAAAGCTACGATTAACCGCGCTAACAAGACCCTTTTTTACGGACGTCGTGGAACCAACACTCATTTTGCCTTCCAAGATGCGATGGTTGAAGTTGAAGGCGGCGCGGGTTGTGCACTGTACCCGTGTGGTACAGCAGCAATTTCGAATGCCATTCTCTCTTTTGTAGAAACAGGTGATCATATTTTAATGGTTGACACCTGCTACGAACCTACTCGTGATTTCTGTGACACCATCATGAAAAAGATGGGGGTAGAGACAACTTACTACGAGCCAACGATTGGTGAAGGTATCCAAGACCTTATCAAGCCAAACACTAAGGTGCTGTTTACTGAGTCTCCAGGCTCTGTCACCATGGAAGTGCAGGATATTCCAACACTAGCGCGTATCGCTCATGAACATGACATCATCGTTATGCTAGACAATACTTGGGCGGCTGGCGTGAACTTCTCACCGTTTGATTTTGGTGTTGATATCTCGATTCAAGCAGCGACCAAATACATTGTTGGTCACTCTGATGTGATGCTAGGTACGGCAGTCGCCAATGAGAAATGCTGGGATCAACTAAGAGAGCAAAGTTACTTGATGGGGCAATGTGTCTCACCTGATGATGCTTATTTAGGGCTTCGCGGCATTCGTACTCTTGATGTGCGTCTACGCCAACACGCAGAAAGCAGCTTGAAGGTCGCAAAATGGTTAGAGACTCGTCCTGAAGTTAACCACGTTCGTCACCCTGCTCTTGAGTCTTGCCCAGGCCATGAATTCTTCAAACGAGATTTTACTGGCGGTAATGGCTTGTTCTCTTTTGTACTAAACAACTCTAATATCAAAGCGACGACAGCGTTACTTGATGGAATGACACATTTTAGTATGGGTTACTCTTGGGGTGGATTTGAAAGTTTGATTCTAGCTAACGAACCAAGCAGTTTTGACAGCTTGAGAACTGTTGCCAATCCTAATTTCGAAGGTACCTTGATACGTGTTCATATTGGGTTAGAAGATGTTGATGACCTGATTGCTGATCTAGAGGCGGGATTAGAACGTTATAGCGCTCTGATTTAATCTGAGACGATAGGTCTAATATGCAAAAAAGGCAGGATATTCCTGCCTTTTTCTGTTTAAAGCATAACTCAAAATACTCATATTCAGATACTTCAGCTCATAATACAAACCGCTCATAGTCCAGAAGCTTTCAAAGCCAATATTGAACCTTAAAGCACATCCACTTAAAGATCTCAGAGCGATGAAAAAATGGCTATGAATTTTTCAATTTCTAAGTGATTGTTCCGCTGAAATAAATAACACTTTATTTGTGTGGGCAACCGACTAAATGATCATTGACCATACCTGTTGCTTGCATAAATGCGTAACAGATTGTTTCTCCTACAAACTTAAAGCCTCTTTTTTTCAAAAACTTACTCATTGCTTTAGATTGCTCGGTAGAAGCGGGAACTTGAGACATCTCAGTCCAGTTGTTTTCTATCACCTTGTTATCGACAAATTGCCACAAAGCATTTGATAAAGAACCAAACTCTTTCTGGAGTTCAAGTGTTGCTCGAGCATTACCGTATACAGAGGCGATCTTGCCCTTATGCTTAACCACATCGAAGTTTTCAATGATGAACGGCACGTTGTCTTCATTCAACTCAGCTAGCTTGTTTAGATCGTAATTATCAAATGCAGCACGATAGCCTTCACGCTTTTTAAGGATCGTAATCCAGCTAAGACCCGCCTGAGCGCCTTCTAAAGTAATGAACTCAAACAGAACTTGGTCATCATAAACAGGCACGCCCCACTCTGCATCGTGGTACTCCCTTTCAAGCTCATGTTTAAGCGCCCATGCACACGTTCTATCCACTGTATTCGCTTCCATTTCGATAGTCTCTTTTAGTAATCGTACATAAAAATAATGCCCCAAATAGGGGCATTATTTCAAAGGTTAGTTGACGTTAAGCCACTTCAATTTTATGGAATAAACGATACAGCACAGGTACTACGATTAGCGTGAGTACAGTCGCAAAGCCTAAACCAAACATAATGGTTACTGCCATTGGCTTGAAGAAGATGTCAGGCAGTAACGGGATCATACCTAGAATCGTTGTAATCGCTGCCATGCATACTGGGCGAACACGACTCAATGCAGCATCAACTACCGCAACATAAGGGTCTTTACCTGATTTCATTTCAATCTCAATTTGATCAAGTAATACGATACCGTTCTTAAGTAGCATCCCGGATAAACTCAAGAAGCCTAGCAATGCCATAAAGCCAAATGGTGTATTCAAGGCTAATAAGCCCGTCGTTACCCCGATTAGCGCTAATGGAACCGTTAGCCAAACAATCAGCGGCTCTTTGACTGAGTTGAACAAGAACACGGTAATCAAGAACATGAACAGGTAACCCATCGGCATAGTGGTAAACAGTGACGCTTGTGCATCAGCAGATGACTCATATTCACCACCCCACTCCAACGAATAACCCGGAGGCATCTCAATCGCTTCAATTTGTGGCTGTAAGCGTTTCTGTAACGTCGAAGCCGTTTCTTCACCCAATAGGTCGTTGTCGGCCATTACCGTCAGCATGCGCTTACGATTCTTACGGATGATAAGTGGATCTTCCCATTCCAATTCGTAGCCAAGCGTCACTTGCTGCAACGGAATATATTCGCTTAATGCCGGGCTCCAAATCTTCATACCTTCGATGTTGCGAATATCAACTCGCTCATCTTCAGGTAAACGAGCCACAATAGGCATCAGCGTAGTACCATCACGATACACACCAATCGACTTACCAGAGAAAGACATCGCTAGGAAATCATCAACGTCAGACTTGGTAATACCATAACGACGCGCTTGGCTTTCATTGAACTGAGGCTCTAAGACCTTAGTTCTTTCACGCCAATCATGACGAACGTTAAACGCTCCGTCATCGGCACGCATGATGTCCATAACTTGAGCTGCGATTGAACGTAGCACGGTTGGGTCTGAACCGACGATTCGAGCCTCAATTTTCGCACCGCCACTAGGGCCTAATTCAATTTGCTTAAGTTTGTAATCAATTTCAGGGAACTGACTGTCAACGTGTTCACGGAAGCGACGCATCAGCCCTTCAAGTACCTGATAATCTGTCACACGAACCGTGATTTCGCCATACGCGCTATAACTCTTCTCGGGTGAGTAGGTCAACATGAAACGCTGCAGACCTTTACCGGCCGTGGTCGTGATATGTTCAACTTCACTTTGTTCCGACAACCAACTCTCAAGCACTCTCAACTTGGTATTAGTTGCTCGAATATCCGTACCTTCTGGCATCCAAACATCCACTTGGAACATCGGAGTAGTTGAAGATGGGAAGAATGCTTGTTTCACAAAGCCAAAACCGTACACACTCGCACCTAAACCAATCACCAGAACGATCATGGTTAGCCACGCGCGTTTCATACAGAACTCAAGGAAGTTTTTATAGATAACAAAAACCATCCCGTTGTATGGATCTTTGCCTTCGTTATCGGGATCAACCTTCTGTCCTCTGAAGAAGATATCGGCAAAAAACGGCGTGATCGAGATGGCAGTAAACCAACTCAGCATCAATGAAATCAATAGCACCGTGAACAAAGTGCCACAGTATTCGCCCGTTGAATCTTCAGACAAACCAATTGGAGCAAACGCGGTGACCGCAATCACCGTTGCGCCAAGCAGTGGCCATTTGGTTTGGGTCACGATATCAGTGGCGGCCTGCATCCGGGTTCGCCCCTTCTGCGTGCCGATCAATATCCCCTCCACCACCACAATGGCATTATCCACCAGCATCCCCAAGGCAATAACCAACGCGCCCAGTGAAATACGTTGAAGGTCGATTTTGAAGTACTGCATGAAAATAAAGGTGCCGAATACGGTCAATAGCAGTATCAAACCAATCAACAGACCCGATCGTACTCCCATGAAGAACAGTAACACCACAATTACGATCGCAACCGCCTGCCCTAAACTCACTACAAATCCGCTTACCGACTTGTTCACCTCTTTAGGTTGGTTATAAACCTCGGAGATGTCGATGCCGACGGGTTGTTGATACTTTAGCTCGGCCAATCTTCGATCAAACGCTTCACCAACCGCTACCACGTTCACGCCTTGCGCAAAAGAGACACCCAGGTTAAGCGCGAGTTCGCCGTTATAACCAATGATGTTACTCGGTACCTCAACGTAACCACGAGTTACATTCGCCACATCTTTTAGATAGATAAGCCCTTGAGCGCCACCTTCCGTAAGAATCAAATCTCCAAGCTGTTCAACGTTCTGGAACTCACCCGTTGGATGGATTCGAATATATTCATCACCAATCCTTACTGCTCCTGCACTTGATACAATATTTTGAGTCGATAAAAGGTTAAATACCGTGCTTGGAGACAGACCCAGAGAGCTTATCCGCTTCATCGATATCTCAATGAATACTTGCTCTTGTTGTTGACCAGAAACAGAGACCTTACTGACCCCATCAACCAACTCCAGCTCTCGCCTTAGATAATCAATGTAATCCAGCAGCTCTTTGTAGCTATAACCATCACCCGTCACCGCAAGCAAGATCCCGTAAACGTCACCGAAGTCATCAATGACTTGAGGATCATTGACCCCAGGTGGCAGTTCAACCTTAAGATCATTCACTTTTCGGCGAAGTTCATCCCAAATTTGCGGAAGATCGTCCGGACCATAGTTATTCTTCATCGTTACCGTTACCTGAGACAGGCCACGGCTTGAAATAGAGTTCACTTCGTCGACATAGGTAAGCTGTTGAATCGCTTTCTCTAGTGGGTAGGTAACTTCTTCTTCCACCTGCTGAGGCGTTGCCCCCGGGTATGAAGTCACGACCATTGCATCTTTGATGGTAAAGGCAGGATCTTCTAAACGCCCCAAACCGAAGAATGCTGAAACACCACCAATAAGAAAGATCAGAGATAGCATCCAGCTAATGACTTTGTTACGTATAAAGTAAGAAGCAACACCTGTGATCTGATCATCACCCTGTTGATCGTCATTTTGGGGCTTGTTATTTACTTCACTCATTGTTCGTCTCCTGAGACAATACTTCCACTGTCATCCCATCTCGCAATCGCGATACGCCTGCAACAACGACATGCTGCCCCATTTCCAATCCTTTCACTACCTGCAATGTTTCCTGGTTTGCTTTTCCTAACACGACTTGTTGTTTCGAGACTGTCTTGTCGTCGTTAAGAACCCACACATAAGAGTTTTTACGATCCAGTTCATCACCGTCTGCATTGAATACCGCTTCGATCGGAATAAGTACACCAGCTTTTAGCTCCAAACCGATATCCCGCCCGTTTGAAGTCACATCAACGGCCATACCATCAAGAATCAAATCGTCTTCTGGCATCGGCAAAGCTAATGTAACCGTGAAGGTACCCGTACTTGGATCGGGTTCAGTGGTGAACTCTTTAATACCTGCGGTGTATTCATTACCGCTTGGCACTCTCACCACAGCTTCCACGTTCGAGAGGAGCGTTTCATTGGGTTGATTCACATAAATTTGGTCAGGGAGCTGAATCACAACTTCGACATCCTCAACACTGTGAATGTTCACAATCTGTTGGCCTACCTGAATATTTTCATATTGGTCGACACTGACTCGAGAAATAATCCCATCAACAGGGGCACGAAGCATAGTGAACGATAAGCGCAGTTTCGCCAGTTCCAACTCGGCATAAGCAATCTGGCGTTGAGCGGCAATTTCATCGAATTGCGACTTAGCCAATAAGCCTTTCTTCACTAGCGGACTCGAACGTCGGTATTGACTATTGATTACCGTGTAACGAGCTTGAGCATTGTCCACATCCAATTGATAATCGGTTGGGTCAAGCTCGGCAATGATGTCCCCTTTGGCAACTCGTTCACCTTCCTTCACATCTAGCTTGAAGATTTCACCCGCAACTCGGAAACTGAGGTGAGCCTTCTCAGCAGCGTTTGCTACCGCAGGGAAATAGAGTTTGTCGCTAAAATCGATGACTGAAATCTCGATAGCTTTAACCAAGGGCGTGTTATTCACTTCTACAGCTTGCTTATCTTCACAAGCCGTCAGTAAGGCTAAACACGACAGGCCAGCAGCCACTTTAAGTGTTTTCATGTTATAGCCCCCTTTCCTTGATCCACTCTCGAACTTTAATGCCCGACTCAAGACCATTGACGCCAGAAGTCACAATGCGATCGCCATCGTTCAATCCAGAGACGATATGGCGTTTTTCATCGATGACAATGGCAACATTTTCAACAATGCCGTCGCTATTCACACGCCATACAGAGACATCATCCCCATCGGTCATCATTGCTGACGTTGGTATTTTGGTGGCCGCCGCTAACGATGAAACGAGATTTACCGAGCCAGACATACCGGGCAAAATACCCACATCGGTTGGTCTTTCCATTACCATGGTGACTTTGTACGAACCTGTTTTCGGGTCAGCTTCGGTATCCACTTCTTGGAAGGTTAAAACGTAAGAGTTTTCAGGAAACGCATCAAAAACCATGGTTGCATCCATCTCGAACCCTGATGAAAAGCGCGTAATAAGTTGGTCGGGTAATAAGAAGACGACTTTAAGAATTTGATTGGTTTGAATATTCATCACGCCTTGTTTAGCCGCAATGTATTCATGGTTTTCAGCAGGAATGATGGAAATGGTTCCGTCATACGGCGCAACCAAAGTGGTGTAGCGAAGATTCGCGTTAGCTTGATTAAGCACCGCGCGAGCTGAATTGTGGTTCGCTTTCGCTTGGTCGAAATCTTGCTCTGATACCACACGATCTTTACGAAGTTTGATCGCACGTTGATATTGAACATCGGCTAGCTGAAAATTCGCTTTTGCTTGCTTCTCGAGTAGTTGATATTCATCGGGATTTAACTTAGCAAGCTCGTCGCCTTTAGACACGTGCTGCCCAGCGGTCACATCGATGCTCTGCAATAACCCAGGAACACGGAATGCGAGTACCGCTCTGTCACCAGCTTCTGTGGTAGCAGGGAAATTACGCTCAAAGGCATTATTACCGACGGAGACAGTGAAGAGTTTGGCGGGTCTGGACTCAGGTTCAGGCACGGGAGGAAGCTCCTTACCACACCCAGACAACCCAGCTAAGGCAGTCAATAGGACAACGGAGGCTCTATACATTGGTGATCATCCATATCTATAAATATTTTTATAACATAGATTAATCACATGTAACTTACCAGTCAGCGTAAGATTTATTTAGAAAAAATTATTAAAAAAAATAACGGCTTGGAATAAATTTTCCTAAACCGTTATCTAATCTTTTTTAGGTTTACCACTACATGTTCTTAAATGCGCGGTCGACTTTGAAAGTATCCGAAGTCACATAAGCTTCCATATTGCGGACACTAGTCTCTAATTTCTGGAAATCACCCTCTAAAGTGCCCAGTAACGACTCTGCGGTTTGCCCTCTTTCCCAAGGTTTTTGCTTGAGCGTGTGCTCCTGTTTAGCCTTCATTTGATCGACATACTGAGGTGGTTGTTTTTCAAGCATAAATGTCAAAGCTACATACGCTAATAACACCAAAAAGCTACCACCAAGCAGTGCCGCTGAGATAACCAAGATACGAACCAACCACACTTCAAGGCCAAAGTAGTTCGCTAACCCTGCACACACGCCAGACAGCTTACCGTTAATAGGATCGCGATACAGTTCTCTACTCATAGTTTCGTCTCCAGTTAGGTGACTCCGCATCCAGTATTTTTTCTAGTGTTTTCACTCGGTCTTGCATCGATTCAGCTTGAGCAGAAAGCTTGTGCAAACGCTGAAGATCCGTTTCTGAAAGACCATTACTGGATTTCTTCTTGCTGCGGTAATGTAAGAACAACCATAGCGGTGCCACGAAGATTAAAAAGACAATCAGTGGGCCTGCAATTAGAAATGTTGACATAGACAACTCCTAAATTATTTATCGCGGTTTTCAACTTGTTGCTTCAGTTTCGCCAGCTCTTTTTCAATTTCATCTTGAGCTTGTAGATCTGCAAATTCTTGGTCTAACGATTTTGCGTTACCTGTTTTGGCGTAAACATCTGCTTCAGCTTCTAATTCATCCACTTTACGCGAGAATTGCTCAAACTTCGCCATTGCTTCGTGGGTTTTGCTTGAATGCAGATGCTTTTGAACATCACGACGATTGCTTGCCGCATTATTACGAATCATTAATGCTTGCTGCTTCGCACGTGTTTCTGCGATTTTGGTTTCAAGCTTGCCAATCTCACTGGTCAGCTTTTCGATGGTTTCGTGAACCAAGGTTTGCTCTGTGTGAAGGCTTTTGATGATGTCTTCAAGTTTTTGCTTTTCGATTAGCGCCGCTCTAGCTAAGTCTTCACGTTGTTTAGTCAGTGCTAGTGTCGCTTTGTTTTGCCAATCTAGAATCTGAGTTTCGATAGCTTCAACTTTACGTGCTAACTCTTTTTTATCTGCGATAGCTTTAGCGGAGTTAGTGCGAACCTCAACCAGCGTATCTTCCATTTCTTGGATAATCAGGCGAATCATCTTTTCAGGATCTTCAGCCTTGTCTAAAAGTGCACTGATGTTCGAATTTACAATGTCTGCAAAGCGAGAAAAAATACCCATGAGGAACTCCTTAATTACAATGATGGCAAATGCGTTTCAAATCGTTGTGCGACTTTATCAATCCACTTGCTCAAAAATTTACGTTTGTTGTTAAACCTACCATAAATAATCCAAGTAGCGTGCCAACTTTTAAGCCATTTATTATCAGTTACTTACAATAAAATGGTGATTAACTCGAACCATGCTATGATGAATTTAGCCAAGTATTGGTATTTTTCACCACTATGGCTCTTACATGACCTCTCCAGCGATTAATTCATACAAGGACCCGCTATGCAGCAGAACCTCATTGGTGAATCACCTAGCTTTCTCTCTGTGTTAGATAAAGTTTCCCAACTCGCACCAATAGAAAGACCCATTCTGATCATTGGCGAACGTGGCACAGGTAAAGAGTTGATCGCACAAAGACTGCATTACCTTTCAAGACGTTGGGATCAACCTTTGATCTCATTGAACTGCTCAACCTTAAGTGAAGGTTTGATTGATTCAGAACTGTTTGGTCATGAATCGGGATCCTTTACGGGTTCGAAAGGGCGTCATCAAGGTCGTTTTGAAAGAGCAGAAGGCGGAACGCTGTTTCTGGATGAGCTGGCGACCACTCCCCTTGCGGTTCAAGAGAAACTACTGCGCGTTATTGAATACGGGCAATATGAACGTGTCGGTGGGCAAAAGGCGCTAAGTGCCAATGTCAGACTGGTGTGTGCAACCAATGCCGACTTACCAGACATGGCATTAAAGGGCGAATTCCGAGCAGACCTATTAGATAGACTGGCGTTTGACGTCATTACTATCCCTCCTTTGCGTGAGCGAAAAGAAGACATCATGCTACTGGCAGAATATTACGCCATTAAGATGTGTCGTGAATTGGAATTGGAGTTGTTTGTTGGCTTTGCCCCCTCTGCCGTTGAATCGCTTTTGGATTATTCTTGGCCAGGGAATGTACGAGAACTCAAAAACGTCATTGAGCGAGCTATCTATCAGCACGGAAAAGATCCATATCCTATTGAACATTTGGTGTTTAACCCATTTAAACCCGCATGGAAAACAGAGCAAGATTCCTCTCCGGAAACTGGCAATGAGCCGTCTAACAGCCATACTTCATCAGAGAGCTTGTTTTCTTTGCCGCTTGATTACAAAGCATGGCAAGAACAACAAGACATCAAGCTACTCAACCAAGCCCTCAAACAGAGCAAATATAACCAGAAACAAGCCGCAGAATTACTTGGGTTAACCTACAACCAATTACGTGGAATGGTGAGGAAGTACGCGATTGTCGGACAAGCTAACGATAAATAGCTGTCCACGCTTGATTATTATTTGGAGCCGAATAAATAAAATGTTAAATTGTCCGGATCTTGAGGCTCCTCTAACGCCTCGTTTCGAAAAGTATTTCTTTTTATGAAAGCACTAATAAGACTATCACTGAGCATCTGTACGCTGAGCTTTCTCGCTGGATGTGGTGAGAGTGTGAATCACGAGCAAATCCGTGAAAAAGGCTTCATTTATTGCGGCCAAGGTAATCCTAGTACCTTCAACCCACAGCTGGTTGATAGTGGCATTACCGCAGAATCGCTGAGTCCTCAAATTTTCGATACACTGCTCACTCTTGATCCGATGACGTACCGACCAAAACAGAACTTGGCGACAAGTTGGTCTGTTGATAAATCAGGTACAGAGTACACGTTCAAACTGCGCCCAAATGTTGCGTTCCAAACGACAGACTGGTTCACCCCTACTCGTAGCATGAATGCACAAGATGTGGTGTTTAGCTTTGAACGTGTCATTGATAGTTCAAACCCATTTCATTATGTGGGTGGCGGCCTATACCCATGGTTTGCCGGAATCGACTTCAAAAACCTGATTGTCGATATCACCGCAGTTGATGACCTAACGGTGAAATTCCAATTAAGTCGCCCAGACAATTCGTTTCTCAATAACATCGCCACCAGCTATGCAGTCATTCACTCTAAGGAGTATGCCAATCAGCTCATTGCAGCGGATGAGAAAAATCGAATCGATTCCAATCCAGTCGGCACTGGCCCTTTCTACTTAGATGAATACCAAATCAACGACCTAGTGCGCTTGAAAAAGAACAAGCACTACTGGAAAGGTGAAGTACAAATGGACCAAGTTGTGTTCGATACTTCGCAACGTGGAACAGGCACACTTGCCAAGCTTCTGCGTAGTGAGTGTGACGTGCTCAACTCACCAATTTCTAGCCAAATCCCTATTATTCAGGCTCATGAAGAGTTGAAGATTTCTGCTACTCCGGCGGTTAATGTCTCTTTCATCGCGCTGAATACTGAGCACCCTGCACTGCGTGACTCTCGAGTTCGTAAAGCGCTCAACTTAGCCATCAATCGTCAGAACATTCTTGATTCTGTGTATTACGGTACAGGAACCAAAGCCTACACCTTGCTTCCTCCGACTTCTTGGGCTCACCAAAAAGACAGCGTTCAAGTTCGCTACGACCGAAACTATGCGGTTGCGCTTCTCAAAGAAGCTGGCGTTGAACCTGGGTTAGAGCTTTCAATGTGGGTACCACTAGAGCCACGCGCATACAATCCAAGTCCAAGAAAAACGGCAGAACTTATCCAAGCAAACTTAGCCGATATTGGTATTGAATTGAAACTCTATACCGACGACCGATTTGACCGCACACAGTTGTCCTCTATTTCCTCAACAGACTTGTTGCTTACAGGCTGGATAGGCAATACCGGTGACCCGGACAACTTCTTACGTCCGCTGCTCTCATGCAGCTCTGAGCGTGCAGGGTTAAACGTCTCGATGTGGTGTAATTCAGACTTTGATTTCCTTCTCGACTTAGCATTAGAGATCAATCAACAAAGGCACCGTGTGAACTTGTACCGACAAGCCCAAAACATTCTCAATGAAGAAGTTCCTGTGATTCCTTTAGCTCATGGCGTGCAATTTCGCGTGCACGATCGTTCGCTAACAGGCTTTAAAGCAAGTCCTTTCAATGCCCAACCTTTTGATCAAGTCAGAAGAGAGGTGCAGTAATGTTTTGGTATACATTAAGACGTGTAAACTTATTCGTTATTACGCTAGGAATTCTGACCTTGGTAGGTTTTTCCCTGCTTCGATTAGACCAAACCTCACCTTGGGCAATTCAAGATTTTTGGCCCGGTTGGATTAGCTATATCACTGAATTATCGACGCTAAACTTTGGCCTAAGCAAACACGGTGTGCCTATCATCGATGAGTTGGTCCTGGTGTTCCCTGCAACGCTAGAGCTGTGCTTCTTTGCCTTTGTGTTGGCACTCATCATCGGTATCCCTTTCGGCACCATTGCTGGTATGAGACAAGGTAAATTTGTTGATACCACCATATCGTTCACCTCAATGGCCGGTTACTCTGCGCCTATATTTTGGGTCGCGTTGCTGATGATCATGGTGTTTTCACTGCACTTTGAAATGTTCCCAGTTGGTGGCCGATACGACCTACTTTACGAGATTGAACACGTGACTGGATTCGCGATGATTGACGCCTTTTTTGCCGAGGGTCGCTACCGTGCGCACGCACTACAAAGTGTTATCGAGCACATGGCGTTGCCTTGTCTTGTTTTAGCACTGGCGCCAACGACTCAGGTCATCCGATTGATGAGAGCGTCAGTGGCTGAAGTAATGACGCAAAACTACATCCGCGCTGCGCGAATTAAAGGTCTTTCCACTAGAGAGATCATCACGCAGCACGTGCTAAGAAACGCGATACCTCCGATTATTCCTAAGGTCGGTGTTCAGCTATCGAGTATGTTAACGCTTGCTATTGTTACCGAGTCTATCTTTAACTGGCCGGGCATTGGCCGCTGGTTATTGGATGCCTTATCGAATCAAGATTACGTTTCAATTCAAGCTGGTGTAATTGTGGTGGCTACCTTAGTTTTGACCGCTAATATTCTGTCCGATCTACTGGGCGCGATGATCAATCCACTGGTAAGGAAGGAATGGTATGCTAACAAATAACGTCTACCAAGAAGAACAGATTCCAACCCAGTTCGAACGTTTCTGGCGCAGCTTCCGCAGCAATAATCTAGCTATGTTTGGCTTGTGGTGTTTGGTGCTTATCATTCTGGTCACCGTCACTTCACCGTGGCTAGCCCCGCATGATGCACAAGAACAAACCGGTCACCTATTAACGCCGCCCTCTTGGGATCCTGCGGGAACGGTAGAATACTTTTTGGGTACGGATGACTTAGGCAGAGATATTCTCTCTCGCCTAATAATTGGCTCTCAGTTAACCTTCGGCGCCGCGGTGGTGATTACCTTTATCGCAGCCGTCATTGGTTGTCTGATTGGCGTACTTGCTGGTATGACGCGCGGTTTACTATCAAGCACGCTAAACCACCTGCTTGATACTGTTATGTCGATTCCATCTCTTCTGCTGGCGATTATCTTCGTGGCATTCCTTGGCTTTGGGGAGTTTAATATCTTGCTCGCCTTGTGCTTGGCACTGATCCCGCGCTTTATACGCTCGGTGTACATTGCCGTGCATGCTGAAGTAGAAAAAGACTATATTCTGGCTTCTCGCCTTGATGGTGCGAACGATTTTTACCTGCTATGGAACTCAATCCTTCCGAACATCCTTACCGTGATCGCTCTTGAAGTTACGCTGGCACTGTCAGTCGCAATTCTTGATATCACGGCTTTAGGTTTCCTAGGGCTTGGCGCTCAAGCACCGAGTACCGAATGGGGCTCCATCTTGGGTGATTCGGTCGAGTTGATTTACCTTGCGCCATGGACAGTTACCCTACCCGGCTTAGCTATTATGTTTACAGTTATCGTGATTAACCTCGTCGGTGAAGGTGTTCGCCAAGCGCTAAATGCAGGAATCGAATAATGCCTTTACTTGATATTCGACATCTAACCATCGAGATTGAGACCCCTCAAGGGATGGTTAAAGCCGTAGATCGAATGAGTATTACCCTCAATGAAGGGGAAATTCGTGGCTTAGTAGGTGAATCAGGCTCAGGTAAGAGTTTGGTTGCAAAAGCGATCGTCGGAGTATGTAAAGAAAACTGGAAGGTTTCTGCAGACCGAATGCGCTTAGGTAATATCGACCTACTGCAACTGACGCCGAAAGAAAGACGCCGAGTGATCGCCCGCGATATCGCAATGATCTTCCAAGAGCCATCAACGTGTCTTGACCCTTCTGAAAAAGTAGGTAACCAGCTCGTTGAAGCGATCCCTTCCCATTCGTTTGAAGGTCGTTGGTGGCAACGATTTAAGTGGCGTAAGAAGCAAGCGATCGCATTACTACACAAAGTCGGCATCAAAGACCACTCTCGCCTAATGGACAGTTACTCTTATGAGCTGACAGATGGTGAGTGTCAAAAAGTCATGATCGCAATGGCGATCGCTGCCAAGCCAAAAGTCTTGATTGCTGACGAGCCAACCAACGATTTAGACCCAATTACACAGTCTCAAATATTGCGTCTTTTGAGTCGTATGAACCAGATCAATAACACCACCATCGTGTTGATCGGCCATGACTTAACCACCATTACCCAATGGGCGACTCGCATTACCGTGATGTACTGTGGTCAATCGGTAGAATCCGCTGATACACCGAAGCTGTTGGATGCACCAAAGCACCCGTACACCGTTGCTTTGTTAAAAGCGATGCCAGACTTTAACGACTGGATTCCCCACAAGGAGAAGCTCCAGTCTTTGCCGGGGTCAATTCCACCGCTGCAACATCTTCCTATTGGTTGTCGATTAGGGCCTCGCTGCCCATACGCACAAAGGCAGTGTGTCGAGATCCCACATACGAAACGTATCAAGAACCATAAGTTCAACTGTCACTTCCCTCTGAATATGGAGAAGAAAAAGAAATCATGAGTGCATTATTAGAAGTCAGTGATTTGTCTAAAGACTTTACGACTCGCTCTGGTCTTTTCCGTAAAAAGATTCATCAGGCGGTGAAGCCAGTTAGCTTTTCTCTTGAAGCAGGCCAGACAATTGGTTTTATCGGCCAGAATGGTTCTGGCAAATCAACATTAGCCAGAATGCTCGCAGGCATGGTGGAGCCAACCGCAGGCGAGATCCGCGTGAATGGCGAAAAGCTAGAGCACAAAGACTACTCGACTCGTTGTAAGCTGATTCGAATGATCTTCCAAGATCCGAATACGTCACTTAACCCGCGCATTCAGATCGGTCGAATTCTTGAAGGTCCATTAAAGCGAAACACCAACATGCCTCCAGAAGCTCGTATGCGTCGTGTGAAAGACACACTACTGCGCGTAGGCCTTCTACCGGAACATGCGTATTTCTACCCTCAGATGCTTGCTGCAGGCCAGAAACAAAGGGTTTGTTTGGCTCGTGCCTTAATACTTCAGCCATCCATCATTGTTGCTGATGAAGCTTTAAATGGTTTGGACATGGCAATGCGCTCGCAAATCATCAATCTGTTCTTAGAGTTACAAGAAGAGATGGGCGTATCGTTCGTTTATGTATCTCAACACCTCGGTATTGTTAAGCACATTACCGACAAGATTATTGTCATGCATGAAGGCAATGTGGTTGAGAGTGGGGAAACAGATCAAGTGCTAACCAATCCAACTCACCAAATCACCCAAAGATTGGTTGAGAGCCATTTCTCCAAAGCGCCGAACCACTAACCTGGAATCACGCTACATTTAGCAGAGGGGAAAAGTATGTATCGAACAGCTTCAATGCTTCCCCTCTTGTTGGTGCTGTTGTCCTTTAACGCGACAAGCACACCGCTCACATGGCTAGATAGAAGCTTCGTCGAAACTGCCTTTTATAACGTCGCGCTTCAACACGAATACTCCCAAGGCAACAAACCGCTCGCCAAGTGGAAACAACCGATCAAGATTTGGATCGATCATCGAGTGGGCGATGAGGAACTGCATCAAGAGATCACAGAGCTTCATATCAAACACTTATCTGAAGTCACCCAACATCCAATAACAATCGTCAGTAAAGAGTCCGAAGCGAACGTTAAATGGATATACACAAGGCAGAGCCAGTGGGTATCTGAGGCGAAATCGGTGCTCAAGCTCAAATCAACTCAACATTTAAATAGCGCCATCTGCACGGCGGGCTATAGAACCAATTCTAAAGGCGAGATTGTATACGCTGGGATTGTAATCCCGGTTGATCAGGCAAGATCGCGAGGTAAGCTGGTCGCCTGTATCGTGGAAGAGATCACACAAGTTCTAGGCCTGCCGAATGATTCAGATAAAGCCTACCCTTCTATTTTCAACGACCACACGCCAGAAGACTTATTATCGCCGTTAGACGTAGTGCTACTGCAATTGCTGTATGAACCAGAATTGAAAGCTGGAATGACAAAATCTGAAGTAAAACCTATCGTTCGAAAGATACTCAAGAGATACAGCAAAACAGGTGTGCTTCAGCAAGCTTCTAAAGCCGCACAGCAAGCGCCTTTGTATCAGTTGATTGGGTATTGACGAATATACGTTGGAAGTAACTTAGATGGGATAATTGAATGATAGCGCTGCCTAAGAAAGGCAACGCTGACTTACGATGTTACTGTATTACGAAAGAACTAGCGCTTAGCTGCCTGCTTTTTCAATTCGAAGTCGAACTCATCCGGGAACAAGATAACGCCTTCTTCTTGCTCGTTCGGGAATACTACAACAGCAAGTTCGTCGTCTTCTAGACCGTTCGTCCAGCGACTGTGCCATTTGTTCAACGAAATAGACTCAGCTTTACACTCAGACCAATCACCCGTTGCCCATGATTCTGCGAACTCTTGGTTTGGCCATACTGGAACACAATCTTCATCTTCTGTGTTCAGCATTACACAACCGTGTTCATCGGTTAAGATCCATACTTCACGGTTTGCTACGATTTCTTTCACACAGTATTTCAGGCGTTGCTCGCCCGTATACTTGTTGATTTCAGCGATTTTTTTATCGTCTAGCTGTGTAGTCATCTTAATTTCCTACTTTAGTCAGTAACTTTGCTCTTAAAGCTATTTTATGCCGAGTGTTGTTAACTTCAAACATTATCGATGAAGAAGAAAGTCTACTTCAAAGAAAAACGCCTGCTAAATAAGCAGGCGTTTAATATTAAGCGACTTGATTAAACAAGCTCACCTTGTAGCCAAGGCCAGCCTTGCTTCTTACGGCTTAGTGTATTTTCCATCATTAATACGCCGCCTTTCTCGTGCTTAACCAATTTCTCAGCCCACTCACCTTTGTATAGAAGACGAGTTTGAGCAGTAGTGATATCTGTTAGCATTACCGCAGCGAACGCTAGACCGTCTTTCTCACAACGCTCTTCAAGATCAGCTTCTAGCGCTTCGATCATGCCGTCTACTTGCTCAAGAGTCGCAAGTTCAACTTGACCAACAACAACATCACGACCGTTGAATGGGTAGCCTTTAAGGTCTTTTTCTACTAGCTGTGCAGCAGATAGGCCTTCGATGTTTGTTTTTGCGATTAGAAGCGCTTTGATGAATGCATCAACGTCAGTTACGCCAGCAATTTCAGCAAGCTCAGCAACCGCGTCTTTGTCTTTTTGAGTACATGTTGGAGAAGCAAAACCAACTGTGTCTGAAAGAATTGCAGACATCATTAGTTTAGCGATTTGTTGAGAGATTGCGTGACCTTCAATCTTGAACATGTTGAAAAGTACAGTGTTTGTACAACCAACAGGCCAGATCCAAGCTTCCATTGGGTTTACTGTCATCACGTCGCCTAGACGGTGGTGATCAACAATACCTACGATCTCTGCATCAGCAACATCATCTGGTGCTTGTGCTAGATCTGAGTAGTCTACTAGCCAGATTTTCTCACCAGCAACAGAAGTACGAAGCTCTGGCTTTTCAGCACCAGCGACTTCTAGAATGTGTTGAGTTTCGCGGTTGATCTCGCCTTGGCGAATTGGTGTCGCTTCCTCGCCACGAGCCTTAAGAAGCTCAGTTGCAACTAACGCACTACAAATACTGTCACTATCAGGGTTTTTGTGACCAACAACTAAAATCATGTTTCTTCCTATTACACTAACAATTATGACTCTACCTTTAGAGCCTCTCTTTATTAGCCATACTTTACCTCATTTTTTTAGATTGGTCATGTTTCGTGGGTTTAGCCAATAGTAACAATAGATAAAAAAACAACAAATGCAATTGATAATTATTATCATTCGTATATATTTATCTTAAGCCACTAATTTTGAGTAACACCTATGGATCGACTAATCTCTTTTTTGCCAAGCAGTAGTGCTGCGAAAACAACTCAGTTTTCACTGTCATTTAAGCGCCTGCTTTTGCCTGTCTCACTTGCAGCTTTGGTTGCAGCCCCAGCTACACGAGAGCTGACGGTGACTACTTTGTCAGACGCGTTTTGGGCAGTGTCTTGTTATGTTGCTTTAACCTTGGCTATTTACCACTGGTTAAGTCTGTACATAAACAAAGATAACGTCTTCAATAAGCTCGTCCATCAATCTCGTTCAAACCAAGTGGTATTCGCGGCTCTCATGGGCGCGTTGCCCGGCTGTGGCGGTGCGATAGTGGTAACCACACAATTTATCTCGGGAAAACTCGGATTTGGTGCGGTAGTTGCGGTGCTCGTCTCAACCATGGGTGACGCGGCGTTCCTGCTCATAGCGAGCGAGCCTAAGACAGGTTTAGCCATGATGGCGATGGGCGTGATCGTGGGTACTGCGTCAGGCCGAATCATTAACTTGTTTCACGCAGACGACTTCTTACGCCCAAAAAAAGCAGAGAAAAATGAAGTGGTGAGCAGCTGTGCTTCTCAATCTCAAGACAAAGAATCGGTCTCTAAAAAAGCGATAAACCTGCAAGGTTACCTGTGGTCTGTACTGATTATTCCGGGTGCTGCCGTTGCCCTACTTGGCTCTTTTCAAGTCGATGTGAACGAGCTGCTCGCTTTGCCTGAAATGTCGATGGAATGGGCGGGGACAGTTTTGCTGATCAGCTCGATGTTTCTGTGGGGGCTAACCCGTGAAATTGAGGATTACAAATCAGCCGTAAGTGAAGACGAGAAATGTGTAGGCTCTCATCCACTACAAAAAACGGCTCAAGATACTAACTTCGTGACAGCGTGGGTGGTGGTTGCTTTTCTTTTCTTCGAATTTGGCTCTGTGATAGCAAATGTCGATTTTGCGACGCTATTCTCAAGCTGGGGCATGATGCTCCCCCTGGCGGGAGTATTGATGGGCTTGCTACCGGGGTGTGGTCCGCAGTTGCTGGTCACTAGCCTGTACCTTTCTGGTGCACTGCCACTGTCAGCTCAAGTAGGTAACGCAATTTCGAATGATGGTGACGCGCTATTCCCTGCGATTGCGATGGCTCCCAAAGCGGCACTGGTCGCGACCTTATACTCTAGTGTGCCCGCACTAATCTGTGCTTATAGCTACTGGTTTATATTTGAGATCTAACTTGAGTAGAGTTAACTCCATAGGCTTCTGTAAGGTCGGTACTTTGTATCGGCCTTTTTGTTTCCGCCTGCTTAAGTCTTTCCACAGGTTCTTTTTACATTCCCTTCCTGCTTCACTGCTTCTACCACCTCTCTCAAACAGCGCGTTACAGCCTGTCTCAAAAACGCCCTCTATTAGCCCTGTATAATGCTTATTTAGAAACACCAACACTGATATCAAAAATACAAAAAGCCCCTGTAAGAGTGCTTACAGGGGCTTTAATTCAAGCTTTAATCTTGGTTCTTAAGACAAGACTTAAGAAACTTCGATTGGACCACCGAATGAAGTTACTGGAGGCAGTTTGCCTTGGAACTTCTCGAAATCAACCAAACATGTGTTTGCTGACGTTGCTTGAGCAAGTTCAGACGTACCGATATCTTGAGTCAGTGTGTTTGGATCGCCGTATGTATCTAGCGCGCCCACTTTCTCGTTGATCGGACCGTACCAAGCACCTTCTTCGATACGAACAACACCAGGAGCGTAGCTATCCATTAGAACAGCACCTGCTAGTAGTTGACCACGGTCGTTAAACACACGTACTACATCGCCATCTTTGATGCCTTTCTTCTTAGCATCTACTGGGTTGATGTAGATTGGCTCACGGCCTTGTACCGCGTAAGTCGCACGCCACTCTTCAGATTCACACATCTGAGAGTGAAGACGCTTGTCTGGGTGACAAGATTGTAGCCAGTACGGGTGCTTGTCAGAGCCTGGACCACCGTGTGAACGTTCAGATTTCTCGAACCACATTGGGTGTTCTTGACAGTGCTCGTAACCCATGTTGCCAACAGTACGGCTTGTGATTTCGATGAAACCAGAAGGCGTGCCTAGTGCGTTGATCTCTGGATCTTCACGGAATGAAGCGTGACGAGTCCATGGCTTACCTTTGCCGAAGTCTAGGAAACCTTTCTCCCAGAACTCAGCAAACTCAGGCATTTCGAAGCTACCTTCGTTTGATGCGCGACATTCGTCGTACAGAGATTTAACCCACTGCATTTCGTCCATACCACGCGTGTAATCGTCGTAACGACCCCAACGCTTAGTTAGGCTAGACATGATCTCGAAGTCAGTCTTAGACTGGAACAGAGGATCCACTAGCTTGTGCATTGCGATCAAACCACGGCCAGAGTATGCGCCATAACCATCAATATCGTTTCGTTCCCACTGAGTACATGCAGGAAGCACGATGTCAGAGTGACGACAAGTTGCAGTCCAAGCAAAATCAACAGCCACTACAGTTTGTAGGCTCTTGAATGCTTTACGCATCTTGTTGCGATCTTGGTGGTGGTGCCACGGGTTGTTACCACTAAATACCATCATCTTGATATCAGGTAGTGTTACCGTTGAACCATTCGCTTTGATCTTCTTACCAGGCTCTAGCAAGCTATCAACCCAACGAGCAACTGGGATTACGCGGCTGTAGCCGTTGTAATCTGTGTTGGTGTACTTAGGTGATTGACCTTGGTCGATGTTCAGCGGGAAAGAACCCGGAGCAGCGAAGCCAGTTGAAGATACACCGATACCAGAGTAGTGGTGACCGTAAGAGATACCACCGCCCGGTAGACCAATTTGGCCAACCATTGCTGCGATAACTGCACACATCCAGTAAGGCTGTTCACCGTGCTCTTGACGTTGGATACTCCAACCAACAAGAATCTGTGTACGACCGTTAACCAGCATCTTAGCGAAGTCACGAATAGAGTCCGCGCTTGCGCCACAGATAGCAGAAGCCCATTCTGGCGTCTTCTCAACTCTGTCTTTCGTTTCACCTTGAACGTACTTGATGAAATCTTCAAAACCTAGACAGTAAGTTTCGATGAACTTCTTGTCGTATAGGCCTTCGTTGTAAAGAACGTGAGCAACACCAAGCATGAACGCCACATCAGTTTGTGGGTTGATGTACATTTGCTCGTTTTCTAGGTAACGACCTGTTTTGTTTTTAACAGGGTCAACAGAAACAACGTTGATCTCTTTCTTAGCAACTTTTTCTTTCAGCTGTTCTAGGTATGCGAACGACTCGTGAGTCTCACATGTCCAACCTACTTGAAGGTTTTTAACTGGATCGTTACCCCAAAGAACAATGTTGTCACTGTTTTCTAGGATAAGTTCCCAAGATGTACCTTGTGCGTAAACTTCAGTAGAACCTAGCACGTAAGGCATGATCGTTTGACCAGCACCTGTTGAGTAGTCACCGATTTTCTTCACAGAGTAACCGTGAAGTGCCATTGCACGTTGCATGTGGTTAGTACAGCTATGGAACTGACCTGTTTGTCTCCAACCAGTTTGACCTGTGTGAAGCGCCCATGGACCGTAATCTTTCTGTACGCGCTCTAGCTCGCGGTAAACAAGGTCTAGTGCCTCATCCCAAGTCACACGAATAAAGCGGTTGTTACCACGTGTGTCTGCGCTGTATTTATGCTTCTTCAACCAATCTAGGCGAACCATAGGGTAACGCACACGTGATGGGCTGTAGATAATACCTTTAATACCTTTCAACATCTCAGTTGGGTGCTGATCGATTTCTAGAGGTTTAATTTCTTGTACTTTACCCGCGTAAACGCGAGCTCGGAATGCACCCCAGTGAGAACCAGAGACTTTCCACGCGCCGTCTGTTTCTGCAGCAGACGCTGATGCCGACGCCAATAAGCTTGGACCGATAACCGATGCCGCACTTGTAGTAGCGACACCTTTCAGAAAACTTCTTCTTGTAATTGCCATTGTGTTACTCCAATTGACGTCTTATTAGTGATGGCCTTCAGAAAAATCTGATGAGTGCTTCTGTAGATACTTAAGAACCAGTGCTTCTGTATCTGTATCGAAGTTAACGAATGCAATCATACCATCTAGCATGCCTACCCAACCGTTAGCGCTGAAGTGAGCTTCATCTGGCTGTGAGTGACACGTTGAACAGTTAGATTGGTACGCTTGACCCGCTGCGTTCCAGATTGGATCGAAGTTATCAACCATAGACTCTTTCTTCATCCAAAGTGCTAGGTTAACTTCTTCCCATGGAAGGCCAGTAAGCTCATCTTCTTTCTTCTCACCAACAGTGATAACGTCACTTTGAGATACATCTTTCGTCAAGATTGCAGTTGAGATGTTCATACCGAAGTCTTCTTGGATTACACGTCCGAAGCCTTTCGCTTTACGCCAACCGTCGATTTGAATCTTGATCATATCGCCTTTTTCGTCGATAACCGCAACTTTACTTGCAGGGCTTAATAGACCCGCTTCAACTTCAGCTGTTTCATCTGTGTACATTGGTAGGTGACGAATAGAGATCACGTCTGAACCATTTGCGTAAGATGTGCTGCTTGCTACGTTTTCTAGCTCGCCAACAATACCGCTCGCTGATGCCATATCTAATGGAAGGTTGTGAGCAATACCTTTGTGACAGTCAACACAGCTTTGATCACGCTCTGCCGCGTTCTTCATCTGGATACGCGCTGTTGGGCGCATGTTTTCGAAATCCATTGAATCGTAGTTGTGGCAGTTTTTACACTCTAGAGATTTGTTCGAAGAGAAGCGATCCCATTCGTGTTTAGCCAGTTCGATACGACGAGCTTCGAATTTCTCAGGCGTATCTAGGTCACCAAATACTTGAGCGAATACTTCTTTAGAAGCTTGCATCTTACGAGCGATTTTTGCTGTCCATTCATGTGGAACGTGACAGTCAGGACAAGTAGCACGTACCCCAGAAGTGTTTTTCCAGTGAACCGTTTCTTGTAGTTCTACGTATACGTTGTCACGCATGGTGTGACAGCTTACACAGAATTCTTCTGTATTTGTGTGCTCTAGAGCTGTGTTAAAACCGCCCCAGAAAATAACACCGGCGATAAAGCCACCCATAGTTAGTACACCAAGACTGATGTGTACTGCTGGGCGAGTCATTGTGCGCCATAATTTAACTAAAAATGATTTCATGTTTAGCTCTCTTAAATATTGATTTTAAAAAATGTTGTTACTTAGAGGGCATTACATGCCGCCGTGAGCACCTGGAGGTCCGAATACAAACACTTGCAGTGCCCAAACTAGGAAGCCGTAACCGCCTACAAAAGCCACACTTAATATTGGGAAGAGAACCACCGCGATGAAGAGGAAAGACTTCCACTCCAGCGAATGTTTTTCGCTAGTTTCAATTTTATTAACATCACTCATACATTTTGCCTATTTTGTATTTAGTAATTTCGAGTAACCCATTCTATGGGGCTAAAGTTCTTAAGTATCTAACGACAAATTTTAGACCATACTCAAAGTAGGGTTCAATCAAATCTCCCGTTATAACCCTTGCTAATCAATACTTTTTTGAGCTCATCCAAAGTTGTTTTTAGTTAAACAAAGTTATTAAAAAGTATTAACAAATGTGAAGAATTAAGTATATTTCACAAATGTTAAATTCCAACACCTGCGCAACCGTATTGTAACCAATTTTAACGTTTTACCTACTAAGTAGTAGCCAAAAATGCCTCAAAAAACCAATATTCTGTGGTTTGATTGTTAAATTATTGAGTATTTTTTAAAGCAACGGCTGAGAAGCTGAAATGCATCATTTGGCACTTTCAGATATGATGGGGACCTACTTAAAAGGAAACATTATGCAAGACGTTATTGATATATCTGGGTGGCAGTTATTGTTCTTCAGCTCACTTCTCTTGCTACCCATTACCATCAACCACAAGTTAAAACTCGGCCTTGGCAAAGAGGCTTCTATCAGCATCATTCGTATGGTTATTCAGCTATTTCTGGTGGGACTTTACCTAGAATACTTGTTCACTTTGAATAGTTTGTGGGTCAATTTGCTGTGGTTATTTACTATGATTATCGTCGGTGCAAGCTCGATTGTTGAAAAATCTAGACTGCCAAGAAACCTACTTTTGGCTCCTGTCGCCGTTAGCCTTGCGGTAACTTGTGTACCTATTGTCTTGTTCATCTGCTTTTTCATCATTAAGCCGACACCGGTTTTTAACGCGCAGTACCTTATCCCAATCGCAGGGATGTTATTGGGTAATAGCTTAAGCAGTAATATCGTGGCATTGCAGAACCTGTTTGGTGCCTTTGAAACACAGAAATCAGAATATGAAGCAGCAATCGCGTTAGGCGCGTCTCCTACTTATGCTGCTGCGCCTTTTGTACGTAATGCAATACAGAAAGCGATGTCCCCTATCATGGCCTCTATGGCAACCACAGGCTTAGTAACGCTGCCAGGAATGATGACTGGACAGATCTTAGGTGGTGCTTCACCGATGATCGCGATTAAGTATCAACTGATGATCATGCTGGCGATTTTCGTGATGATGAGCTGCTCTTTAGCACTTGCACTTCACCTCTCATTGAAGACATCTTTAACCAAAGAAGGGCGAGTTCTCGCTCAAATACAGCCTTCGAAATAGCCTCCCTGCTCCACTTAGATCTGGTTACTCACTGAATTTGAGACAGGTTATCCACAGAAACTGTGGATAACCAAATCAATATAGATCCTTTTTTGTCCATTTCGACCCAAGGGAAGATCATCGCCTTTGATCTTTGGGTGATTTCAAAGACATATACACACGTGCAGAACTGCGTTGTTAAGCGTTCAAATGATAATTTAAGAAATCAACGAGTAAGTTTTCCAATCGAGTAGGAGGAGG
>NZ_JBFRTN010000045.1:0-23773 GCF_041474095.1 Vibrio sp. 10N.222.54.A3 | reverse complement strand
CTCCTCCTACTCGATTCTGGAACTTAATTATCTAAGAAAAATAACCATTAAAGGTATCCGTCTGATAGCCGATATAAATGGAACGAATAGCTGTTAGAGCTATATTTTGATTTAGGTAGGTGTTGTTTGAAATTGTCAGTGAGAAAGAAACTGTATGCCGGTTTTGGCTCTATATTGGCGGTGCTTGTCACGTTAGTCGGTATTGTATGGATGGAAGTTATTGGCGCTCATAAGAGCGCCGATGAGATTAGATTAGATGATGTACCGGGTACCGTTACCTACCTTGTTTTGATCGATGAAGCTGGAGATGTCTATCGAGATGCTCTGGGTGCAATCACTCTGGTCGATAATGCACTCAATGATTATCGAACCAACAAGAACGAATTTGCTCAAGCTATCGAGCAGGCTAAGCGTTTGGAGAGTAGAGGTTCGGAAGACCACCGCCGTATTCAGCGAATTGAAGACCTGATGGGGCGTTTCACTCAAGAGTTTGAATCAAAGCTTGTGCCGAAGATCAATGATGAAGCTGCGCTACTAGCCAATATTCAACAGCTACGATCTTTGTATGAGAGCAATCTTATCCCTATTGAGAACTTACTGGATCAAGCGTCAGCAAGTGAGCGCGCAGATACAGAACAGTCACTACTGACACTAACCGACACGTTTACTACCATCGAGCGCACCATCATGGTGTTGTCTGCTATTGCGATTGTCTTTGGTTGTGTGATTGCGTATCTATTGTCTAGCTCTATTACCAATCGTCTTACTCGTGTAGAACAAGTAGCACGACGTGTAGCAAATGGTGACCTAACGGCAGGCGACATTATTGATGATTCTGGTGATGAATTGGCTGAACTGGCTAAGTCGATTAACCAGATGCAGAAATCACTAGTAGACCTATTAGGTTCAATCTCGTCTGTGACTCACCAAGTCCAATCGGTGACAGGGGAGCTCTCTTCTATTAGCCAAGACATCGTTACTGGTGCATCAGCTCAAGCAGACAAAGCTAACTTGATTGCAACGGCTGCTGAAGAGCTAAGCTTGACCATTTCTGAAGTGGCGCAGCAAGGTACTTCAACTTATGAAGAAGCACGTCGCTCAGAAACCTCTGCAGAAGATGGCCGCAACGTGATTGTTGAGATGGTGGCGAGTATTCAACAAGTGTCGACTCAAATGAGCGATATGTCGTTGCAAATGAATACTCTAGGTTCTCACGGTGAGCAGATTGGTAGCGTTATCAAGGTAATCGAAGACATTGCTGAGCAAACTAACCTGTTAGCTCTTAACGCTGCGATTGAGGCTGCGCGTGCTGGCGAGTTTGGTCGTGGTTTTGCTGTGGTAGCCGATGAAGTGCGAGCGCTAGCAGAAAGAACAACCAAAGCGACACGAGAAGTCTCGGGCATCATTCAATCGATTCAATCGGGCACTCAAGAAGCGGTGACTTACACTCAAGATAACTGTCGTTTAGTTGAGATTGGTGTTGAGCAAAGCTCAGGTGCTGTTTCGGCTCTAGAAGCGATTGTGAGCGGTGCGGGCAATGTACAAAGCATGGTTAACTCTATTGCGACTGCGGCAGAAGAACAGACGGCTGTGACCAAAGAAATTGCAGCGGACATTACCGCGATTAGCGATATCTCTGAGCAATCTCTGCAGCTAGCAACTCGTAGCTCCGAAAATACATCAGGCTTGAACGCTAAGGTTGCTGAGCTAGAAGCATTAGTTGGTAAGTTTAAACTGGCGTAAAGCGGTAGCTTGGTTCTATTTACCTATTGGTAATCGAGTAAAGACCACGCACTGATCGCTAGTTGCTGAAAAGAAGCCCAACGATTCAATATTTATTGAGTGAGTTGGGCTTTTTCGTAGCTGGAATCTGGGTTCAGACGAGGTATACTCTACGTTCTACAATGGAGCTAGCCTTTAATGTTCGATATTCTTCTGAACCACTCTGATTTTTTACTTATCAATAAGCACCCTGGAGTCAGCGTCCACAAAGACGATGGCGATACCATGTTGCTTCAAGAAGTTGCTAAGGCAATTAATGAGCCTAAGCTGTATCTCGTTCATCGACTAGATAAAATGACTTCGGGCATTCTGCTGCTGGCAAAAAATGCGTCGGCGGCGAGCGAGCTTTCACAGCTATTTGCAAAGCGTGAAGTAGAGAAATACTACCTTGCGATCGGTTCTAAGAAGCCAAAGAAAAAGCAGGGTTTGATTTCTGGGGATATGGAGCGCTCACGACGCTCAAGTTGGAAACTTCTGACATCCAAAGAGAACCCTGCGATTACTCAGTTTTTATCAGCAACGGCTGAACCCGGTGAGCGTCTGCTGTTATGCAAACCCTATACGGGGCGAACTCACCAGATCCGTGTCGCGATGAAGTCGATCGGCTCAGCCATTGTTGGTGACCCTATTTATAATCCATCGAGTGAGGCTGACAGAGGTTATCTGCATGCCTTCGCGATTCGATTTGCCTATCAATCACAAGCCTACGAATATGTCTGCGATCCAAGAAGCCTAAACTCCTTGGGTGAGAAGTGGCATCAAGAAACCGTGTCGAACGGTTTGGACAGTTGGCTTGAACCTTGGTCATTAACTTGGCCAAAGCTAAACACTAAGTGAGTGAAATAATGGAAGCATCAGCTTTACCTCTGTTTTTTAGTCATATTGAACAGCAACTTAATGAAGTACCAAACGAACTACGCCGTATTTTCCACGGGCGCGGTAAGTTTTGGCCTGGTCTAGAGCAACTGACATGTGACTGGGTTGATGGACAGCTACTGGTTAACGTGTTTAAAGAAGTCGACGATGAATTCTTGTCATCTCTTAAAGCTGGATTGGTTGAACTCACCAACAAAGATATCTGGCAATCAAAGCAGGGCACAAGCATTGTTCTGCAACACCGTTATGCCGATGGTGCGCCTTCAGAGGTTCTATGGGGTGAGTTGAATGACTCTCCGGTTGTGGTTGAGCATGGCCTTAAGTACCAATTAGACATTGGCCGTAATCAGAACTTCGGTTTGTTCCTAGACATGCGTAATGGTCGTCAGTGGGTACAAGATAATGCCAAGGATAAGAACGTTCTTAACCTGTTTGCATACACTTGTGGTTTCTCTGTCGCGGCTATCGCTGGTGGCGCTCGTCAATGCATGAACGTGGACATGTCACGTGGCTCGCTAAACAAAGGTCGCGATAACCACCGTCTGAATGAACACGATATGCGCTCGGTTAACTTCCTTGGCTACGATATCTTTAAGTCGTGGGGGAAAATCAAGAAGGGCGGTCCTTACGAGCTCGTTATCATCGATCCACCTTCGTTCCAAAAAGGCAGCTTTGCTCTAACCAAAGATTACAAAAAAATCTTACGTCGTTTGCCTGAACTTCTAACTGAAGGCGGTGAAGTGATTGCGTGTGTGAACTCACCAGCAGTATCACCAAACTTCCTGATTGAGACGATGGCAGAAGAAGCACCAAGCGTTGAGTTCATTGAGCGTCTGGACAACCCGCCTGAGTTTGTCGATGTCGACCTTGATTCAAGCCTAAAGGTATTGAGGTTTAAAATCACGGCTTCAGCTGAAGCTTGATGTCATGATTTAGCGGGCATTATCCATACTAATATAGAAAACGCCGCTCACAATGAGCGGCGTTTTTATAGGTGCAAGAAACTAACTCATTTATTAACTAGCTTGGTTTTTTAGTGTCTGAAAACCAAAATAAATACGCATGAACGTGGTTAGCCAACAAGCTGCACCAAAGGTGTAAGCGATAACTGCAAAGTGTTGAGGCCAAATACAGAACGCGATGAAACAGGCGATGGTTTCAGTGCCTTCGGTTAGCCCTGACATGTAGTACAGAGACTTATGCTTATAGACTGGGTTTTCAATGCCTCGCTTGCCTGCCATAACCGCAAACGCTAAAAAGCTGCTGCCTGTGCCGATAAAAGAGAAGATCAAAAACGCACCGGCAATGGCGTTGTGTTCTGGGTTGGCAATGACAAATCCAAAAGGGACCAGCGAGTAGAATAGGAAATCTAGGCTGATATCGAGGAAACCGCCCGCATCACTAATGCCTTGGATTCGAGCCAAGGCTCCATCAAGCCCATCACATACTCTATTAAACACAATGAAGCCTAACGCCCACTCATATTGTTGAAATGCCAACGCTGGAAACGCTAAACACCCAATCAGAAATCCGAATAACGTGGTTTGATTGGCCGTGATACCCAATTGGTTTAGTAACTTAGCAGACTGATTTAATGGCCACTTAATGACCTTAATGGAGTACTTATCCAGCATGGTTACTTCTCCATGGCCAAGACAGTACTTCTGCCCCTTGAGGTACATCGGCTTCGTCGTGCGTGACCATTAATGTAGGGATATTCGCTTTGGTCAGCTGTTCGAAGACCCAATCGCGAAATTGTGCTCTGAGCTCTTGGTCTAACTTACTGAACGGTTCGTCAAGCAGGGCGAGTTTAGGCTTGGCTAACAACATACGAGTCAAGCTTATTCTTGCGCGTTGACCGCCGGATATTTGATCCGGGAAAGATTCAGCTAAGTGAGTTAGCTCTATGTCTTTTAGTGCAGCCATTGCTTGTTTTTGGCGAGCGGAACCTTTAACAGAGTTCGGTAACGAAAAGGCCAAGTTTTCCCATACTTTGAGGTGCGGAAACAACAAGTCATCTTGAAACAAAATACCGACTTCACGCTGATGTGATGGAAGCTCGTCGAGCTGAATATTGTTCAACACAACGGTGCCAGAGTACGAAAACTCTTCACTTAAGTGACCAGCAATCGCATCCAGTAAGGTCGACTTTCCGCAGCCACTCGGCCCCATCAAAGCCAGTATTTGGCCAGATTCTAATGTGACGTTTAGCGCTGAGAACAGCGAATCTCCATCGGTTTTACGGATGGCGAGGTCGTTGAGGTACAGACTCATTACTTAGGAAACCTTTAAAAGTAAGACGGCGATATCTGAGTTGAAGTCGGCTGACTAATATCGCTAAAGAGAAAAAGAACAGAGGCAATAGGGCCTGCCAAATGGCATAGATTGCTGTCACCCTGCGGTCGAAACCACTGGTAAGTGCAACGGCTTCTGTGGTGATCGTGCTAATACGGCCCGCGCCGAGCATTAATGTTGGAAGGTATTGGGCCAAACTCACGCTGATCCCGACTGCCCAAGCAAACGCAATCGCAGGAAGCAAGATTGGTAGTTTGATCGAATACCAACTCTGAAATGGCGATTTACCTAGGCTCAGCGAGGCTTTAATCAACCCATCATTGAAGCTTTTCCAAGGGCCATCCAAAGACAGATACACGAACGGGAAAGCAAAGAAAACATGCGCCCAAATCACCCAGAACTCATAGGCACTACTGCCGATGTAGAGGGTCGTGACTTGCATACCAAACAACACTGAAAGCTGTGGTATTAGCATTGGAATAGCGATAATGAAGCCCGGAACTTGCCACTTGTATTTGATTCTGTATTCGTGAGCCACCAGCGCAAGCAACAAAGCGACTGAAGCGGCAATCAGACCAATCCATAAGCTTTGACCCACAGTACTCATGATGGCATCCCACTCGAACTCCCAGAAGCGCATGCTGTAGCGGCTCGGCAGTAAATCAGGGAAGCGCCAACGCTGAGCAACGCTCCAAATTACCATTAAAGGAATGATCAGCAGTGAAAGGCTAGCAAGGACAGTGAATACCGTTTTCCCCGGAAGGTTTGCCCCTGTTCTTCCGGAATACTGCCAAGTTCGAAAGTACTTAAGAACCGCCCATTCAACTAAACGCGCCAAGGCGATGATCAACGAAGCTAAACCAAACAAAACGATGGCACCAGCAGCAGCTCGCGGAAGTAGGTTAAGATCCGGATCGTTGAACCATTGCCATACCAAAACGGCAAAGGTCGGCGGGTTGGTTGGGCCTATGATCAAAGCAATATCGACAACCGAGACACTGTAAGCGAGTACCGCCAGCATTGGGAAACGAAGCTTGGTAAACCATTGTGGGAAAATACATTTCCACCAGATCTGAGCGCGGCTGTAACCGAGCGATGCACTGACCTTGGTGATACGCTCTACATCAATTTGCTGAAGTATCGAAATGCTCATCAGCAATAAGAAGGGGACTTCTTTGAGTGCGAGCATAATAATTAAGCCGAACGCGTATGGGTCTTTCACCAATAACGCCAATTCAGAGCTGGTAGCCGATTCGCCGAGCAAGTGATGTACCGCTCTTGCGCCAAGCCCCGTTGGACTAAACAGAAAAGCAAAGCCGATAGCGAAAGCTACATGTGGAATGGCAAGCATTGGCGATAGCGTAAACTCAATCTTTCTCCAAAACTTGTTTCCCCAAGAGGCTTGAAGAATACAAAAGGTCAGGAAGCAGGCTATATAGCTGCTTGCAATTGCTGAACCTAGGCTTAAGCCAATAGAGTGCCAAGCCCCTTCCCATTGAAAGACTTGGCTAAAACCGTTGAGTGTCGGCTCCTCTAAACCAAGGGGCGGGATGAAACTCAGTGACGAAGCCACGACTCCCGCTACCCCAGGAATGGTCGGGATAATGCATACAGCTATAACAACAAAATATAGAGCGCGTAGCATGAAGACTAGTTACCGTATCGCTTAAGCCACTCTTTCTCGAGCGCGTTTTGCCAGCTAGGGTGTGGTTCATCAACCGATTTAAATTGCTGGGTGTTTTTAGCGCTGCCAGTCAGGTATTTGCTGCTCAGAACCGAAGGATCGCCCCAAACATTGAGGTCACCCTTGCGAGACTGTGCTTCCGGGCTCAATAAGAAGTTAATGGTCACTTGAGCACCTGCGGTTGCATTGGCATTCCAAGGAATCGCCAGGAAGTGAATGTTAGATAGAGCGCCGCTTTCTAGAGCATAAGCCTTAGTGGTTTCGGCTAAGCGACCACTGGCTTGTGCTGAATAAACAGAGTTTGGATTAAACGTAATCGCGAGATCGATCTGTCCGTCATCCAGAAGTTGAATGCTTTCAGATGTACCTGCAGGAAATTGCTTTCCGCCTCTCCATGCCACTTTATGGAATTTATCTAAGTAAGCCCACAGTGGTTCCGTAACGTCTTGGAAGGTATCTTCTGAAACGGGTTTAGCAAGCGCAGGACTGTTGTTTGTTAGCTCAATCAGTAGAGACTTAATGAAGCTCGTACCATGAAACTCTGGTGGGCGCGGGTAGCTTAAGCGATTCGGGAATGCCTGAGCGTAGCTTAACATCTCAGAGAATGATTGTGGCGGGTTGTGAAGTGTTTCTTGGTCATGAACGAACACCAGTTGTCCCACGCCCCAAGGTGCCTCCAAGCCTTCTGTTGGCTCCGAGAAATCGACATCGATCGGCAAAGACTTATCCACGTACTGCCAGTTTGGAAGTGTTTGAGTGAATGGTCCAAACAACAAGGCATTTTCTTTCATTGAACGGAAATTCTCGCCGTTAATCCAGACGATATCGACACTGCCTTCAGTGTTCTTTCCTGCCGCCTTTTCTGCGAGTAAGCGAGTGGTAGTTTCTGCAATATCGGTTACTTTCACATGTTTTAAGGTAACACCGTACTCACTTTGTAATTTCTTGCCCGCCCACTGTAGGTAACGATTGATTTCTTGGCTACCGCCCCAAGCGTGAAAGTAGACATTTTGTCCCTCTGCCTGCTGTTCGATTTGGTTCCAGCTGTCGATGGATGTTGCTTCATCAGCATAAATGGTTGCGCTGTATGCAACGGTTGCCATGATTCCTAACGTACTTACTATCTTGTTCATAAACTTTTCCATTTGGTAGTGAACGGGTAAGAGCATTGTTATTTAGAACTCCCTAACAGTTATTCTATCTGTTTCTGAAATAAATTCTAATTCAACAGTAAATTCAATCAATTACTTGAGAACAAGCAGGAAGGGCGTGTTGATTTTTTTGGTTAAACTTTGTTCGATGTGCGATCGTCTCGAAAGCTCGACAGACTCTAGGCTCTTACCATCCTAGCAATAGACCGATAAACCAGTGAATTTATTGCATCTAAATGAGAGATATTTGAGGTTTATTGGAGGTTGGTACGAAAAGTAGGCGATGAGTGTTAATTTTGAAGGTGTTGTGAGGGTAAGCAGGCAATAAAAAAGGAGCCATGAAGGCTCCTTTAATCAATATCTATTTCGAGAACGGATTAGTTTACCCAATCACGAATTGTGTACGTTAGCGTGTGTACATCGTTTTTCAGTACTAGCGTATCGTTTGTTAGGGTTACGTCGCTCCACTCGCTTAGAGTAGCAGAAACCGATTGTTCGATTTCCATCGCAGAGCCGTGACACATTTTCATTGTCATGCCCATTTGCTTGATACGGAATTGACCGTCTTTCAGCTCGCCTTGACCGAAGAAGTTGTTACAACCAGCCATGCCGTTTGCAGTCATCTTTTCGCCGATCTCTAGACGAGGAGCTGCTTGGTCTTCGCTTTTCACAATGTCCTTGCCATCAATTTGCGCAAGTTCCCAATTATGGTGCTGTAGATCGGTTGGTGTTACTTGCATCGCGTTGTCACCTGTTGTTGTGCATGCTGCTAGCATCATAGGTAAAGCGGCTACTGCTAGTAATTTTTTTGAACTAAACTTCATATTATAAGGCTCCAAAGGAAAGAACGAAGTTACCGGATAAGTGTAACTTGATGGGTTCAAAGTATAGTTTACAAAACACTATATGTGTCAGTATAAGGTCATAGTTTAGTATGGATTTCATGAGCCAGGCGACAAATTAATCGCTTATTTTTGAGAGAGTAAGCGTAATTTTGAATGTGTAAGGAGGCATGGTGGAGCAGTTAGAGTTTTTCCAAGTTCCAAGCCCTTGCGTTGGGGTTTGTTCAAGCGATGACAAAGGCTATTGCAACGGTTGTATGCGCAAGAGAGAAGAGCGCTTTAATTGGATGTCGATGACACCGTCAGAACAATTGCACGTGATAAAGCTGTGTCGTCAGCGCTATAGAAGAAAAATAATGAATCAAAAAAACTTGATTGGTAAGCAGGTCGATGAAGAGGGAAATACCAGTCCCCAAAGAGATCTTTTTGGCTAAAGAGGAAGTATTTAGATTTTATTTAACTCCGAAGTAACTATTACTTTACATAATGGTTGGGGTGTAATATTAAAGTAGGTACCTTTGTACCTGAAGGAGTGGTGTCGGTATGAATAAAAAGAACGTAAAAATCAAAAAAGAGCCAGTCAAAGCACTTGACCGAAAACCGATCGGGGCAAAAGATGACCCTGAAGAGACTCCGCGTGATTGGCATTCGATGTCAGAAGAAGAACGAATGGAAATCCTTTCTCACCTCTCAGACATGCCTTTCCAATAACACCACTGGTTCTTCAGAGCCTTTCTTAAAGCTCAGTTTTCAGAAACAAAAATGTGATTAAACAAACATGTGATTCGCTTTCGTTACACCACGATGGTACGTGCAAAATGTATCATCGGCCTCGGTGGTTTTACTGTGAATCTTAATGTTTGTGATCACTTCTACCGCCCCTGCATCGTAGCAAGCTTGTTCTGCTTTTTTAACGATATCGAGTAATTGGTTGAGTTCACCTTTCATCGTAGTTTCCATCGCACCGACTTGGAAAGGCACATCGGCAGCTTTCACAACTTCAATGGCTTTATCAACCACTTCGAAGTTGTTGCCTTCTTTAACGCGAGGTATCACTTGGAAGGCAACCATCACTTCTTTTTCTCTTTTTAACTCAGACACTTTCTGCTTACTCTAGGATAGGGAATTGTTGCAGATGATAGGTTAATTCGGAGACGAATTCTACAGCGATTATGCTGGTTGGATTACTCTCTTTGTCCTACTTGTTACCCCAGTGGTCACTTACCCAACCACCTATGTGCTCATCAAAATGACTGCCACTGAACCTCTGGTTGCGTTCAACCGAAGTATCACAATCATCTTTATTATCTATTAGGGTTTGTATGTAGTTTGCCATCGGGTCATTGGAACGTTGACGATCTCGGCGAGTTGCCACTTCCTTAATCAGTTGTAATCGATATGTAGAGCTAGCACGTTTCATTTCAATGACCTCCTGTTGTAGACACTAATAGAAAAATCTAGTTGCTAGATATAGGGGCGTCAACGTGATTTAAGAGTATTTTTTTTGAGCAACCAAGAATCAATACGTTGGCATCATAATTCACAAAAGTGTCATTTAAGTTGGCAACTTTAGGGAAGTTTTTGGGTGTGAATTTGTATTTTGTTGCATATAAAAAAGCCCAGTACAAACTGAGCTGACCATTCTATTTCTGGTTACTTAGAGTTATTTCTGGTTACTTAGAGCTATTTGGTTTGCTTTTAAATTGCTTAATGCTTTTCTTTTTAGCTGTTCTTCGATTGGCCATTTTATCTTTAGGTGGACGCTTGCGAGCGGTCGTTTCAGATGCAGGTTTGTCGGTAACCGGGAAACCCTCTAATGGTTGCAGCACTAACGGCTTATTGGTCAAGGTGCGAATCGCATTGAGGTAGTCAGTTTCGCTGTGGCTAACCAGAGAGACCGCGCAGCCAGTACTTCCTGCTCTTGCTGTACGACCAACGCGGTGTACGTAAGTTGCTGAGTGAGAAGGTAATTCGAAGTTAATTACGACAGGTAACTGATCAATATGAATGCCTCTAGCCATCACGTCTGTCGCGATAAGCACACGAGTCTCGCCATTTTTGAAACTTTCTAATGCTTGCTCTCGTTCTTCTTGGCTCTTATTTCCATGTAACGCACTCACACTGATTTTGGCTTTATTCAATCGTTTGGTTAATGCATCGGCATTGTCTTTTGCGCCAATAAATACCAATACTTGCGGCCATGTGTGTTGATTGAGTAGTGCGATGAGCGCTTGAGCTTTACTGCCTTTGTTCACTAAATACAGGGTTTCTTCAATAGTCGCGACCACGCTGTTTTCTTGATGTGTCGTGACTTTAACTGGATTTAAAAGAAGCTCTTCAGCTTGCCCTACTAATTCGGGCGGAAGTGTCGCAGAGAACAACAGTGACTGACGTTTGCTCGGTAGTGCTGAAGTAATCGCTTGAACATCTGGCCAAAAGCCCATGTCGATCAGGCGGTCGGCTTCATCAAGAACCAATGATGAACACTGAGCGACATCCAGTTCATCACTTTTGATTAAAGCAAGTAAGCGGCCCGGTGTGGCGATGGCTAATTGTGGTTTAGTCGATAATTGTTGCTGTTGATCATCAGTATTTACGCCGCCCGTTAGCGTTACCAATTTGATATCAAGCGCTGTTGCGATCGGCTCTAAAGATTTGGTCACTTGAGATGCAAGTTCACGGGTTGGAACAATGATCAGTGCTTGCAGTTCATTCACATCTTGGTTGATGTTATTCAGTAACGGTAAGCCAAACGCCAATGTTTTACCGCTGCCCGTTTGAGCCAATGCAAGTACGTCTTTCCCCGCAATAATGGTAGGAATTACCGCTTGCTGTATCTCTGTTGGCTTATTGAATTGAGATGGGAGCGCGGAGACGGTTTTTGCGTTAAGGGTTAGGCTAGCAAATGACATAAATGAACCAAGTATCAAAAGGGAGGTGGAGTCTATCAGGGCTACAAATGTTAGAGAATCAGTTTTGTATGTTAGACGATAAACACATTCATTATACGCGCGAATCATGTCTGTTAGCTATACGCGATAATTAAGCGTTTATCATATTGTAATGGCACTGAATGGACGTACAATGTCCGCCCTAAAAATGTTCATGAAATGAGATCGAAATGAGTTGGGACAGTATCTGGCTGTTTATCGTTATCGTGTTTTTTATTGCCATTATCCCGGGCCCAAATGCGCTGTTGGTATTAAGCACAGCCTTAACTCAAAGGAAGCTGTTCGCATTTGTGAACGTGTTGGGCGTGTCATGTGGTTTCTTTTTTCATGCCTTTATCTCGGCTAACGGCATAAGCTTATTACTGTCGAACACTCCCATGGCCTTTGAAGGGCTAAAGTGGGCTGGGGTTTTGTATCTTGTCTGGCTTGGGTATAACCATTTTCGTGCGGCGCTGCGCGCTCAAGAGGGCGTGCTCTCTGTGGTCAGTGCATCGGGAAGTAAGCTTTATAAGCAATTTTTCAAAGGGCTTCTCACTAATCTACTGAATCCTAAAATTGTCCTGTTTTATCTTTCTATATTCCCTCAATTTGTTTCAACAGATGCGATTGTGACAGACAGTTTGATACTTGGTGCAATTCAAGCGTCAGTGGTGTCGATGTGGTTCTTAGTTGTGATCTTAATGGCGGATACCTTTAAGCGCTTGTTAGTTCAAAAGCGCACCTCGCAAATGATGAACATTGTGTGTGGGATTCTATTCGTGGGCTTCAGCATTCAGTTGGCATTGTTTCAGCTTTAGGGTGCGATGCGAAGAATTGGGTTTTTAGCTATTGGTTCAGTTCATTTCCGGCTTAGTTCTCGTTTCCATCTTAGTTTTCATTTCCGATTCAGTTCTCATTTTTTACTGAATGCTAAGCAATCAGTGTTTCTCTGTATAAATCTCTAAAGCATTAGCTCGGGAAGTCGATATAATTATTAGCTATCAATTTGGTGAATGTGTTTATTTGAGACCAATTGAAGCTACAGCCTATTGCTTGACCGAAATAACAGAGACAGGGAGTCACCAATGCGTGAAGATTCATTCACCCAGAAACGCAAATATTACCGCTTAAAGTACCCTCAAAAGGCTCGTCCGGTGATGCGAATTAAGGATGAGCTTTTTCATGTCAGCGAAGTTTCTGAAAAGGGTGTACGCCTGATGATGCGTAACATCATTCCGGTTTATCGTGGCTTTTCAATGGCCGGCACCTTGAGGTTGCATGACAACAACAGTATCGATATTAGCGGTGCTGTATTGCGACAAGAAGGTGACGAAGTGATCGTTCAGTTATCACAAGGTCCGAGCTTCAAAGATATGGTGTCTGAACAACGCCACATTAGGCAAAGATACCCAGTGTTTTTTGCTAGCCTCAGAGTGGCATAGAAAGCTTTTAAAGTTAGATTCACTCATCCAAGCCGATATTAAAAAGCCCAGCACTTTCACAAGTGCTGGGCTTTGTTCTATCTATAGCCCAGATTCTTATAAACCAAAGGCGATACAGGTAAAGCTAATGAGCTTAGTTCGCCTTATAGCTCGTCTACTGTAGCCCAAACTGCGGCTAGCATATCGTGACCAAACGCGACACTTCGTTCTGGAGACCAGCCGTAAAGTTCGTCAGCGTGACTGATGTGATCTTTAAATGGCATCTCGACGGTGTAAGCCAAACACTTGAATTGCTCACCAATCCAGTTTGTGCCAACTGTCATGTTTGCTTTGCCTGGTTCGTCTTTATCGTAACCAAATTCATCTTGGAACTCTGGCGTGATAGTGAGCAGTGCTTGCTTGAAGTGGCTCTCTAGCTTCGCGATGCGCTCGTTGTAAGAAGGTGTGCCTTCGCTACCTGCTACAAAGTTATATGGAATCGCTTCGTCGCCGTGAATATCTAGACACAGGTCAACGCCCGTTTCCAGCATACGCTCGCGAACAAGGAATACCTCTGGGCTGCGTTCCATAGAAGGTGATTGCCATTCGCGGTTCAGGTTTACGCCAATCGCGTTAGTACGCAGGTGACCGCGGATGCTGCCATCTGGGTTCATGTTTGGTACAACTCTGAACACAACGCTGTCTAGAAGAGAGCGACCAACCGTATCTGTTTCATCAAGTAGGCGTTGTAGCAGGCCTTCGATCAGCCATTCAGCCATCGTCTCGCCAGGGTGTTGGCGACCAATAACCCAGATGTTTTTCTTCTCTTCACTTGGCTCGCCGATGGTTAGCAAAGTGATGTCGTTGTTGTCTAGCGTCTGACCTAGAGTTTCAAGCTTACAAGCAGGGTGCGTTTGAGCATTGTGCAGAAGATCTTGGTGACGATCGTATGAGTACGGCGCGAAGTACGCGAAGTACATTGAATCGTGTTCAGGGATGATATCGAAGCTTAATGTATCGCCATCGAACTGAGATGGGATACGGAACCACTCTTCACGGTCATACGATGCAACTACATCGTAATCTTTCCAGCCTTCAGGGTAGGCAGATGTTGCCAATTGACCGATTTCAAAGTGGTGAGATTGTTGAGCTTCACTTTCTAAGCGGAAGTGAAACCACTGAGAGATTTCAGTTTGGTAGTCTGCTGGGATCGTCAGTTGAATGTTTTGTGGTGAATCTGCTGAAACGACGTGAATGTTGCCGCTTTCGAAATTGCTGAAAATTTTCATTGTAGTTTTTATCTCGTAGTTGAGTTGCCGTAAGACTAGCACACTTTTTTTCGAGCAAACCACTAACTAAATCGTAATGAGATGTTATTTCAATTCTCTATTTTTTGTTATCTACGTTTAAGCTTTCTGATTTTGAACTAGCGGCATTGACAAGTCGTACAACCACGACAGGCAGAACGTGTGTAACGATCCAGCTTACTGCGTTGCACCTTACAATAGGCATTTTTCAGCGCTCTTCTTCCAGAAAACCAATCATCCGGTTTTGACAGGATCAGATAACCATTAAAGCGTTTCACAAGCTCGACTCTATTTTGGTTGATGAACTTGCTATCAAACCCAATTTCGAAGTAATCAAGCGCTTGTTCAATCGAGGTGAAACTCGCCATTTTTTGTTGGAATTCTGTTTGGTTCATTGAGTGAGGAGTTTATGAAAAATAGATAGCCAATATTGTAATAGATTTACAATTTACTTCTTTGACTTAGAAAGCCGTTTTGTCTCGTTGATGTTGGATTAATCAATAATGAATATTTAACCGCTGCTTCTTATTTGGTGGGTGATTGTATCTGGTGGGGAATAATTTCGTGAAGTGACCTTGGGTTCTCATAAAGGTTCAATTTTTGTTCCTCAGAATGCGATTTATGATCCAAATCAAACTGATCTACCCCTAAAGTACTATTCTGATCTTAATTGTAACCAATTGTTGAAGATGATTAAGAATTATGACAATAAAAAAACGTTATATCGCACTAATAGCGGCGGTTGGTATAGGTATTGGTTGGTTAACCTTAGGGGGAACTGCAGCCGTTATGCACTATACATCGAGCACTGAGTTTTGTGTTTCTTGTCACACAATGGAAGCACCCCACAAAGAATACCAAGGTTCTGTACACTTCAGTAACGCAAAAGGCATTCGAGCTGAATGTGCCGATTGCCACATTCCAACTGATCCGATTGACTACGTGATCACCAAAGTAAGAGCGTCCAAAGACATCTACCACGAATTTATTTCAGGTAAGATAGACACGCCTGAGAAATATGAAGCACACCGTGAAGAGATGGCTGAGACAGTTTGGGCTCAATTCCGCGAGAATGACTCAGCGACTTGTCGCTCTTGTCACGAATTCGATGCAATGGAAGAGTTCGAGCAATCTCGTGATGCAGCAAAAATGCATGCTTATGGTCGTGAAAATAACCAAACGTGTATCGATTGTCACAAAGGCGTTGCACATTTTGCTCCTGAAGCTCAGCTAGATAGCAAAGCGTTCGATACCCTGATCGCATTTACGAAAAACACGCCAGCAGATGCGAAAGTGGTTTACCCAGTAACCGATATCGCAATGGGTGACTTCGGCAGTGTAAACCCAACAGCAGAACTGCAAGTGGTCAAGGCTGAAGGCGACAACCGTACTGTGACTTTGAATGCATTCCAAATGAAAGGTGCAGAGCAAGTGCTTTACTTCGGTGAAGGCCAACGTGCAATCGTTGCGACATTGACAGACAAAGGTCAAGAAGCACTGACTACTGGTGACTATAAAGCCGATGCTTACGGTAACGAGTGGCGTTCAGTTGCGCTAACGGGTGATATCACTTCTCCAGTTGTCGATAAACTAGACCCAATCTGGTCTTACGCAGAAGAGTTGGACAACGTTTACTGTGCAACGTGTCACGCGAAAATTCCTTCAAACCACTTCACTGTGAATGCTTGGGGACCTGTTGCGAAAAGTATGGGCGACCGTACAGACATTTCTGAGCAAAACCTTGAGCTGCTGACTAAGTACTTCCAAAACCACGCGAAAGACGTTGTTGGTCACTAAAGAGAATTAGAAGGATAAAATTATGACTAATATGACACGTCGTGGATTTATGAAAGGCACAGGTATTACAGCTGGTGCGTTGGCATTCACATCTTTGACGCCGATGAGCGCAATTGCTTCGGACAAACGTGGTTCTGGTGTTCTAACATCAGGTCGTATGGGACCAATGCTGTGTGAAGTGAAAGATGGCAAGTTAGTGTCGACGACGAATGCACTGGCACAAACGGTTCCAAATAGCCTGCAGACCACAGGCCCTGATCAAGTACACACCAAAGCGCGTGTTAAGTACCCTATGGTTCGTAAAGGCTACTTGGCTAACCCATCTGCACCTGAAGGTGTACGTGGTAGTGATGAATTTGTTCGTATCTCTTGGGATGAAGTGTACAAATTGATTCACCAACAACACTCACGTATTCGTCAAGAGCACGGTGCGGAATCTGTATTCGCAGGCTCTTATGGCTGGCGTTCAAGTGGTGTTCTGCACAAAGCGCAAACGCTTCTACAACGTTACATGAGCATGGCTGGTGGTTACTCTGGTCACTTAGGTGATTACTCAACAGGTGCTGCGCAAGTTATCATGCCGCACGTTGTGGGTTCGATTGAGGTGTATGAACAGCAGACGACTTACCCAGTTATCCTTGAGCACAGTGATGTGGTGGTACTTTGGGGCCTAAACCCAATTAACACCTTGAAGATCGCTTGGAGCTCAACCGACTGTGCAGGTCTTGAGTTCTTCCACCAGTTGAAGAAGTCGGGCAAGACAGTGATTGCGATTGACCCAATGCGCTCTGAGACTATCGAGTTTTTTGGTGACAACGCAGAGTGGATTGCTCCTCACCCAATGACTGACGTAGCCATGATGATGGGTATCGCACACACGTTAGTGAAACAGGGCAAGCACGATAAAGAATTCTTGGGTAAATACACAACAGGTTACGACGTATTCGAAGCTTACTTGATGGGTAAGGAAGACGGCGTAGAAAAATCTGCTGAGTGGGCGTCTGAGATCTGTGGTGTGCCAGTGAAGCAGCTTGAGCTACTTGCGGATATCTTCAGTAAGAACCGTACTATGCTGATGTCTGGCTGGGGTATGCAGCGTCAACAATACGGTGAACAACGTCACTGGATGTTGGTTACGCTAGCGACAATGCTAGGTCAAGTTGGCTTGCCTGGTGGTGGTTTCGGTCTTTCTTACCACTACTCAAACGGTGGTAACCCTGCTCGTGATGCAGGCGTACTTCCTGCGATTTCAGCGTCACTTGGCGGTGGTTCTTCGGCGGGTAACGATTGGGCTGTTTCAGGATCTGTGAACGCATTCCCTGTAGCGCGTATTGTTGAAGCGCTAGAAAACCCGGGTTCAAGCTACCATCACAATGGTCACAACCTAACGTTCCCAGAGATCAAAATGATCTGGTGGGCAGGCGGTGCGAACTTTACTCACCACCAAGATACCAACCGCTTGATCAAAGCTTGGCAAAAGCCTGAGCTGATTGTTATCTCAGAACCTTACTGGACAGCAGCAGCTAAGCACGCGGATATTGTTCTGCCAATTACTACATCGTTTGAACGTAATGATATGACGATGACGGGTGACTACAGTAACCAACACTTAGTGCCAATGAAGAAAGTGGTTGAGCCACAAGGTGAAGCTCGTAACGATTTCGATGTATTTGCGGACATGTCTGAGTTACTTGCTCCGGGTGGTCGTGATGTGTACACCGAAGGCAAGACCGAGATGGAATGGCTGTATGGTTTCTACAAAACCGCACAGCAAGGTGGTCGTGGTCAGCGTATCGTAATGCCTAACTTCAGCAAGTTCTGGGAAGATAATCAGTTGATCGAGATGAAGTGGAACGAGAAGAACGCACAGTTTGTTCGTTACGCTGATTTTCGTGAGAACCCAATCATGAACCCACTAGGTACACCAAGTGGCAAGTTCGAGATATTCTCAAGAACCATTGAAGGTTACCAACTAGATGATTGCCCTGCACACCCAACTTGGTTAGAACCAACAGAGTACACAGGCAACGCTAAAGATGGCGAACTGCAACTGATGACAGCGCACGCCGCGCACCGTCTGCATAGCCAGTTCAACTACGCGAAGATCCGCGAAGAGTATGCGATTGCAGACCGTGAGCCGATTTCAATTCACCCTGAAGATGCGAAAGCTCGAGGCATTAAAACGGGTGACTTGGTTCGTGCACATAATGGTCGTGGACAAGTATTGGTGGGTGCATTAGTGACGGATGGCATCAAACAAGGCTCTGTATGTATCCATGAAGGCGGTTGGCCTGATTTAGATAAAGAGACAGGCCTATGTAAAAACGGTGGCTGTAACGTGCTTACGTTAGATATCCCGACTTCTCGTTTGGCGAATGGCTGTGCTGCAAACTCTGCGCTTGTGAAGATTGAAAAATACACAGGTCCAGTATTAGAACTCACGGCATTTGATCCACCTAAAAACGGCTAATCTTTAACAAGTAATAGCTAACTGAATGAAGCCAGCCTAATCGCTGGCTTTTTTTGATCCTTTTCTTGCGACGAAGACTATTACTCAGTGTCGGCTAGACAATCCATAATAATCAATGACATCTAAGCGAGAAATAAACTCATGAATCGAATCAATCCAAAGAAACTACTTCGCAGTAAATGGACGGCCGTTAGCCCTGTAAAGAAAGAAAAACACTTTATGGTCACAGAGGTAGAGTTTGAAGAAGGGGAGGTCATTCGTTGTTTGATAGAAGCGGTGATGACCAAACGAGAGGAAGACATCAACTGGCGGGATCTCACCGACAAGGATCATTGGCTTCCCGGTTGGAAATAAGGATAGCAAGTAGGGAGCAGTCGGTCACCTCTACTTATTTCTAATTACCCGCTGCTGCACGCCCTTGCCAGTATTTAAGGCCTTCTAAGACACCCTCAGCATGTGTTGCTCTACTCGTGTATACGTTGTCTCTATCCGATAGGTGAGCAACCTCTGGGTAATGGTTAGCAACCAGTATCGAGTTTACGCCTTCAATGGTGAGCATTGAGGTGTCGTTAGCTGAATCACCTGCGACACACACTTCTGCAACGCTCAAATCGTGTTGTTCGAGTAGGTGGTGAATCGCAGTCGCCTTGTTAACGCCTTTTGGTGTGATATCTAAGTACCAATCATGAGAGTAAGTCAGGTGAACATCTAATCCGTGCATCTCCAAGCTAGATTCAATCAGTTCGTGTTGAGGCTCTGAAAGCTTTCCTTCAAAGGTGATCTTGTAATCGCCTTGATGGTTCTCTATCCGCTCACCCATAAAATCAAGGGGGGCGAGAGCCGTCTCTACCTTTGATTTGTTCCAAGAAGCTTCCAGTTGGTTATGCCAAACATGGTCTGGTTTTTGGGAATGAACATGATGAATTTTGGTGCCCACATCGCTAATAATACTGTGTGGTTTCGGGTAGTTATCCGATTCTAAACCCATTCGAATCGAAGGTAATGTTCTTCCTGTCGCGATGATAAAGCGAATATCAGGTTGTTCTGTGAGGTAATCAAATAGCTGGTTAACACCGTGAGATGAGCCTCCATCAAGCGTACCGTCAAAGTCACACACCAACATTTTTATCATTCGAATTCCTTGTCTTTTTCTCTATTTCGTCACGGGAAAATGCTTATTTCTTTTATAAAGAATGGCTCAGCAATGAGCACTCTACAAGTTGAAGTTCAGCTTAGATAATCACCAATTGACAGTTTGCAGCAAGTATCACAGTTGGTGTGACGTATTAAAATTCTTGGTTGAAAAGGTTGATTTCAACTCGCTGACTTTAGCCGGTTGACCTTTGGTTTTTAGGTAGAGATTGAGAGTTGATCTTATATTTTTTACCGAGCGAACTTTCGCCTCGGAAACATCATGAAAGCTTAATAAATGATTCGTACTCGAATTGTTTGTGCACGAACTAATTATGGCTTTTGTTGGTTCATTCAGCCTATTAATCACTCTAATGTAAAATTAATATTCAATAATCTACGACTACGTAATACATAATATTGGCCGTACGCTTATCTAATTTATCCCTTTTATTATCAGTAGCTTGCTTTGTTTTTGCTTATTTTTGGTCTTGTTGTTGCTGGTCTGGTTTCAGTCTGTTGCCTTGTTTTACCGAACGAAGAACCTTGATTTACACGTGTCAATTACTTAGAGTGCTAATTGTTTTTCGGGTTTAAATAACCAATTTAAGTTTAAATAACTGAGAAAGGATTAGATTACATGGATCCCATACTGGAAGTTAAGGGACTGTACAAGGTGTTTGGTGAAGACACCGACCGTGCTTTTACAATGATTAATGAAGGCGCAAATAAAGATAAAGTTTTCGAAGAAACAGGGCTAACGATCGGCGTTAACGATGTTTCTCTTAGTATCCAAGAAGGCGAGATTTTCGTCATAATGGGACTGTCAGGATCTGGCAAATCAACCCTAGTACGCCTTCTTAACCGCTTGATCGAACCAACCAAAGGCAATGTGCTTCTTCGAGGCAAAGACATTGCCCACATCTCAGAAGATGAACTCCGCGAAGTTCGCCGCAACAACATCTCGATGGTTTTCCAAAATTTCGCTTTGATGCCGCATATGACGGTCATCGAGAATGCCGCATTTGGTCTAGAGCTTGCGGGTGTTGAAGTTGAGCAACGAAAGCAGTCAGCACTTGAAGCACTTGAACGTGTTGGCCTTGGCGCATATTCAGAATCTTACCCAGATGAACTATCTGGTGGTATGAAGCAGCGTGTTGGTTTGGCTCGTGCACTAGCATGTGACCCAGATATCTTGTTGATGGACGAAGCGTTCTCGGCGCTCGATCCTTTGATTCGTACTGAAATGCAAGATGAGCTTATTCGCCTTCAAAATGACGATAAACGAACCATTGTTTTTATCTCGCATGATTTGGATGAAGCGATGCGTATCGGTGACCGAATTGCGATTATGCAAAATGGCGAAGTGGTTCAAGTAGGTACTCCAGACGATATTCTTAATAACCCAGCCAACGATTATGTCGAAGCCTTCTTCCGCGGTGTGAACGTAGTAAGCGTGCTTACTGTGAAAGACATTGCGCGTAAGAAGCCAGCTGCGGTATTTAAAAAATCAGAACACGATGGCCCGGCGTCCGCTCTACAAATTTTGATGGATAACGACCGCGAATACGGCATCGTAGTTGAGAAGAGCAGCCGTTACTCCGGTATTGTCTCTATCGACTCGCTTCGTAAAGCTCACAAAGAGAACAAATCACTCGTCAGCGCGCAGCTCGATGATGGATTAACGCTGAACCCTGATTTACCAATCAATGATGTGCTTGGCCTAGTTGGTGGTGTGCCTTACTCAGTGCCTGTTGTGGATGAGCAAGGTAATTACTTTGGCGTGGTGACTAAGTCACGACTGTTACAAACATTGGATAAGGGGTAGATCATGTCGTCTGAACAAACAAATAATGACCCATGGTCTCAATCGGCTCCTCCAGCTCAACCTGCAAGTGATCCTTGGGGTCAATCCGCTGATACCTCACCGTCAGCGGATTGGTTAAGCAGCGAAACCGTTGAAACGACACCTTTTGATCCACTTAACCCTTTTGCAGAGGCTGTGCTGCCTGTTGACACTTGGGTTGAGTCTGGACTGAATTGGTTAGTTGAGCACGGACGCCCATTATTCCAGGCAATCCGTGTGCCTATCGATTTTATCCTAAGTTCATTTGAAACGGCGTTGGTGTCTACGCCAGCACCATTCATGTTGATCATCTTGTTTCTAGTGGCATGGCAGTTTTCAAACTTGAAGCTTGGCGTTGCAACGGCCGTATCTTTGACTTTCATTGGCTTGATTGGCGCTTGGTCTGAAGCAATGACCACATTGTCACTGGTCATGACATCCGTATTCTTCTGCCTATTGATTGGCTTACCCATGGGGATATGGCTCGCTCGAAGTAACACGGCGGCTAAATTCGTGCGCCCAATTTTGGATGCTATGCAAACCACACCAGCCTTCGTTTATTTAGTACCGATCGTCATGTTGTTTGGTATCGGTAACGTTCCGGGTGTCGTGGTGACCATCATATTCGCACTTCCTCCTGTTGTTCGTTTGACCATCTTGGGTATTCAGCAAGTTCCGGAAGAATTGATCGAAGCGGGTCACTCATTCGGTGCAAGCAAAAAGCAGATGCTTTACCGAATTCAACTGCCACTTGCATTACCAACTATCATGGCGGGCGTGAACCAAACACTGATGTTGTCGTTATCGATGGTGGTTATCGCATCAATGATTGCGGTAGGTGGTTTAGGTCAAATGGTACTGAGAGGTATTGGCCGTTTGGATATGGGACTGGCCGCTGTTGGTGGTTTAGGCATCGTTATTCTAGCAATCCTGCTTGACCGCATTACTCAAGTTCTCGGGGTAAATGCAGGTAATACAAAATTACGCTGGTACCACATGGGCCCTGTTTCTCTTGTGCTCAATGCAATAAATCGCGGTAACAAATCAGAACTACAATTAAGGAAAAACACCAATGAATAATTCATGGAAGAGCAAACTTGCAGTTAGCATCGTTTCTACATTAGCAGTATCAACGAACGTGTGGGCAGCAAGCTTACCGGGTGAAGGTGTATCAGTTCAGCCAGTTCAATCGTCTGTAGCGGAAGAAACATTCCAAACGTTGATTGTTAACCGCGCCCTTGAAGAGCTTGGCTACGACGTGAAATCTACGCAAGAAGTGGATTACAACGTAGGTTACACCTCTATCGCAAAAGGTGACGCGACGTTCCTAACCGTAGGTTGGTTCCCGCTTCATGCTGATAAATACAAAATGGCGGGCGGCGATGACAAATTCTACCGCGAAGGCCAATATGTAAGCGGTGCCGCTCAAGGTTACCTAATTGATAAGAAAACGGCTGAAAAATACAACATCACTAACATTGGTCAACTGACGGATCCGAAAATCGCGAAGCTGTTTGATGCGGACGGTGATGGCAAAGCAGACCTTACAGGCTGTAACCCAGGTTGGGGTTGTGAGATGGTGATTGAACACCAACTTTCGGCATTCAAATTGGACGATACGGTGACTCACAACCAAGGTAACTACGCGGCAATCATTGCAGACACGATTTCTCGTTACCAAAAGGGTGAATCAATCCTTTATTACACGTGGACACCTTACTGGGTAAGTGGCGTATTGGTGCCTAACGAAGATGTAGTTTGGTTAGAAGTACCTTTCTCAGCACTTCCTGGCGAGCGTTCGAATGTGGACACGACGTTATCTAACGGCAAAAACTACGGCTTCGAAATGAACTCAATGCGCATTATTGCGAACAAAGAGTTTGCTAAGAACAACCCATCAGCAGCGAAGCTTTTCGAAATCATCAAACTTAACATCAATGATGTAAGTGCTCAGAACATGATGATGAGTAAAGGTAAGAACAGCTCTGCGGATATCGAAGCGCACGTAAACGGTTGGATCAAAGCGAACCAAAGCACGTTCGATGGTTGGATTACAGAAGCGAAGAAAGCCGCTCTGTAACTTTGACTTGTATTTGCTCTGTCTGACTAGACATTTTGATTTGAAATGATGAGCGTGTTGAGTGATTGTGTAGAGTCACTGAATCACCTTCAAATGAAGTGAAAAGGCGACAGAGTCAAACATTAAAAAGCCAGCAGTCCATTTGAAGTGACCCCGTAAAG
>NZ_JBFRTN010000044.1:852-68880 GCF_041474095.1 Vibrio sp. 10N.222.54.A3 | reverse complement strand
ACTATTATTAGAAATTAATAAATGGTTCCTAATAATTCTATATGAGCTTCAATATAATTAACGTTCTAAATGGGGAAGATGAGCATTATGAATAGACAAAAAAGCCCACTCAATCTATGAGTGGGCTTAAGTAAATAGCATTAATAAATTGAGCGTGGGATCTTACTTCGTAAATATTTCATTTGTATTTACATCAAGATAAATTTTGTTTTCAAGGGACAACCCACCACAATAAATAAAATAGACATCTCGATTGCTGTACTTAACAGATTTCACCCATCCGCCTAATTCTTCAAAATCACTTGGGGCACACTCCCCCTCAGAGATCAGTTTAGCCACCGAATTACGGAATTTTTCTTGATGGATCTTGAGGTCATCAGACTTAACCAAATAGGAATCCAATATCTCTTTGCTTTCTTTTTCCGAAATAATGACTTCATCATTCGATAAGCCTGACATAGAGACCCATTCCGCCGTCTGTGGGCCGCCTTCTTTAAGGACTATATAGTCTGAGATACGTGCCCATTCGCCTTGTTTCTCGAGTACCACCACCTTTTCCCCTTTATAGAGGTAATCTGTTATCAAGCCATCAATTTCAGGTTGCTCGACCACTTCAAGCTTTCTCTCCAAAACGTAAAATTCCGTCTGCTCGGGTTCAGGCTGAAGATCCATGATGGGTACAAGGTCAGATTCAGATTGCTCGGTAGCTTCTAACGCCGGCTCTTCCGTTTTCTCTTGTGGGATTGGGTCTTTATTCATGACCAAGAAGTAGTATGCCGCTCCTCCCCCTCCGCCCAATATCAACAACACAAGTAAAGCGATCAGCGCTTTTTTCATCAAATCCACCAGCTCTTCCGTTATAGGTATGTCTCAAGTGTACATCAACTCATGCTGCTGCTCATCTATACTCTCAATAGAGCGCACGGTAAGTAGAGGAAAGTCATGAGTTTTTGGGGGAAAGTTATCATTGTAAGCGCAACTTTTAGTGCCAATGTCGCTCTAGCGAATCATTGTGACCGTGAAAACTGGCAAACACTGTTGGATCGTCAGCTCTCTTTTGAAGGTCGCTATAATCAGTACACCAAAGAGTTCAACCAAGTTCTTTCAACCTATGAGTCACAGACATTGTTATCTAAACACTTTAATGAAAAGCAGATCATTGAGCTTTGGGCAAAGTATGAAGAAAGGTTTAATGTGCAGCTCAATAGTCATATGAATACCGCGTATGACGTCTCCGAGGTTTTGCTACAACAGGCGTATTTTGTGTCTAGTGAACTTGAAGGCGCTGACTCTCTAGCGTATTCATGGCAAGCCGTCGCCAAACACTGCACCAAAGCAAGACTCCCGCGCCAGGCAGAAAGCGCAAAGGTGCACGTACAAAGCTCACAATCACTCTCCCGAGATCTCCATACACTCAGTGAAAAATTCCGTCAGCTGTCTTCAAAATACCGCAGAGAAGCGACGATGATTGATGAAGCGCGCCACATAAACCAACCAGCAAACGATGCATCAAACTGAAATCACCATTAGATTCTCTCACTCGTTCGACTGGACTTTTCCGATAAATATGCTCAATCCCATTCATAATATTCTAAGAACTCGTTAATCAAAGCTTTATCAATAGGTTGTAAAAGTAATGTGCTATCTATCAACAATGAAGTTCAATTTCCGACCAATGCAAGCGAGTATGTGAGATATTCATCACAAAATAGATTTACAAACGCCAGAAAATTGTTATCATGAATCTTCATATAACTTAATAACAAGAAACATTTTGGCTAGGTAATATGCAAAAGACTATGGCTTTCAACTGCTTGAGTAACACGGAATGGACTGCAGAGATAAGAGGTAAACTTTTATCTGTAGCTAAACACATGGAAGAGTTCGGTTCAGTAAGTGAGCTAGAGCTATGTAAGATATTTGGAGAGACAATTTGGAATGACGGCGTGGATTATCATTCACATGCTTTTTCATTCAGAATTAATGCACAAACTGGGGATTGTTCAATCTCTAACTTTAAGTATCACTAAGTTTTGCACCTATCATATACGGAGTACCTTTCACGAGGTGCTCCGTTTTTTATTGCCTGAAGCCTGACACTTAATGGATGATTTTTGATATTGACCGCGCTTCTACTTCAGGAGTAAACCATTTCGTTTTCAGCTCATTCTGCCTTCGTGTTACTGCTCAGAGTTTGGCTTAATCGGTATAAATTGGCAGTGGTGCATTGCCTTTTACTTGTCTTATCGCAAGGTGGGTATGAATATCTTTCACGTTAGAGAGCCTTTGAAGTTTTCTTGTAAATGCCTCGTAGGCCATCAAGTTCGGGCTAACCACTTCTAGCAAATAGTCATAAGCCCCAGATACAACGTGGCAACTGATCACCTCTTCCATCTCTACAACAGCCGCCTCAAACTTATCTATCGACACTTCTTGGTGGTTGTTTAGGCTCACCTCAACAAACACACTCATTGCGATGCCGACTTGTTCTCGTGACAAGCTCACACGATAACCGTCAATAATGCCCTTTTCTTCTAGCCTTTTGACTCGTCTTGCACAAGGCGAAGGTGATAAACCCACTTCATCAGCAAGTTCAGCCGTGGTTAACCTGCCATCTTTTTGTAGCAGTTCGAGAAGATGCCTATCAATTCTATCCATAGTAAATGCCGAACATTAGTTAAATCCGTTAATTATTTGGTGAATATTAGCAGAAATCATCAACGATAGTTCAAGTTTAGCCAAAACTTGCCAACCTGTGGCACACCAACTGTTCCATAATGAGTCATCACCCACTCTCCTTCTATATTATGAATCTTGGCTACTTATCTATTACTGTCACCCTACTCATTTGGGCGAGCTTTTTTCTTTCTCTTAAAGGCGGCGCAAATTCAGATTTAACACCTGCAGATATCGCCCTCACAAGATTTCTCATACCGGCTTTGGTGTTATTGCCTTTGATGTGGAAAGCACGCAGCGCGATTGCCGTCGTCCCTAAACGGTATCTAACGGGTATGTTCGTAGGTAGCGGATTACCTTATCTGCTTGTTGCCGGAACGGCCATGCAGTTTGTTCCGGTATCTCATGGCAGTGCTCTTGTTCCGGGCACGCTTCCTCTGTTCGTTACAGGAATTGCGGTACTCTTTTTTAAGCAGCCACTCAGCCGACATCGTGTTGTTGGTTTAGGTTTGGTTTTGCTCGGCATACTGTTGTTTTTAGGGAGTAGCTTAAGCAGCTTCAACTTCGAATACACCAAAGGTCATTTGTTGTTTTTATGCGGAAGCTTAATGTGGGCGATGTTCACCATCTCAGCCCGTGTCGCTAATCTTAATGCGTTAGTCAGTGCCGGTTTTATTTCTCTCTGTTCTACTTTGCTTTTACTCGTCCTAATCCTGACTGGAACCCTCCCAAGCCACCTAATGGACACACCAATCGCTAATTGGCCCTTCACGGAGCTTGCCGTTCATTCAACAGTGCAAGGCGTTGGGGCGGGTTTAATCGCTGCGTTCACTTACCTTTATGCGGTTAATACCTTAGGGGCTGAACGCTCTGCCGCTTTTGGCAGTGCAACACCCGCAGTGGCGACCTTGTTGGCGATCCCACTATTCAACGAGATTCCTGATGCGATGACTTGGCTCGCCCTTGGTTCTATTTGCATCGGCAGTTTGGTCGCGAGCAACATATTCATGAGAAACGACCAGTCGATGCAGTACCAACCGCCAAGCCACAGCAAAGCCTGATACTGCGTTCAAACCTAAATACAGTTCCCATAAGCATCGATTTTAGGGCTTGTAGTACACAGATAAGCCCACAAACGTAGGCTTATCTAAAATCTGCTTTTTCTGAGCTCGCTTCTCCATTAAACTGTCCGACCTTTTTGCAGATCCAAGAGAACACCATGCAACGCGACTACACCTTAAATTGCTTAATCACCATGCCTCGCCATGAACTAGAAGAATTTAGTTTAAGAATGATTCATCGCCTTGTTCCTGAAGATGCAATGACGGAATTGTTTACGTTCGAGCAAGAAGAAGTCACCAGCGAAGAACGCATGCAATCAGCGAAATTTGACGCAATGCTTCGAATGACAGCTATCGCGCTTGGTGAAGTAAACCTAGCCTTCTCAGAGTCGGATAACTCGCAACAGAACATCGAGCGAATGACTCGCCTACTGCTTTGGCACTTCTACTCAATTTCTTTCAACCTTGAAGAAGCAATCGCAATCGAAGTGCACTGTGAGAAAGTAGAAAAGATCTTAAAGAACGCACCTAAAGATGCGTTTGGCTGGGTTAAAGAATTAACTGAGCTACTTCACTTCTACGCGAAAGTGAACGAAGGCAACGAAGACAGTAAAGACGCTTAACGTTAGTTCTACGTAAGTATACATCGAGCTAAACGAAGGCAGACAGAGCTATACCGAAGGCAAATAAAAGCTTTGCTGAAAGGAGTTCTCTGCCTTTGTTGTTTCTAGCACACTGTGATGCAACATCAGTATCGACTGCGCGATCTTGGTTCCTATTCCCAAAGAACCATTCGGCGCTTCCAGTTCAACCTCATTATGAATCACCACCTTCACCCGTTTGGAATCCGCTTCAAAACCAACATCTAACGACACCACAGTGCCACTTGGGCTATGCCTCAATGCATTATCTAACAGATTCAAAATCAACCTCTCAAGCAGATCACTGTCACCCACAGCCTTGATTCCAATAGGCATATTAATGTTCAACTCAACATTTTTATGGCGATATTTGCTTTGTATCGTTTCTAAGCATTCGCTCATCAGCCCATTGAAATCGATTGAAGCGTATTGATATGTGGGTACCGGGTTATCTTTCTTGGCGCTATCTAACAGCGAATGGAGCTGTTCAGATAACTTGTTGCCATTGCGATATGCCACATCTATGAGTGGATCCGAATGTGGGTTTTGAATCCTCCACGTTTCTAGATACCCCAATACACTCGACAATGGCGTTTTCAAATCATGACTGAGCTGTAATAAGCTTTGTCTTCGATGTGACGACTGATATTCAAGTTGCAAAAATTGCTGTTGAATGTGCTTCGCCATCAACTGATACGAGCGTGCAATCGGCACCAATTCTGGTACTTGATGAATGAAGTTCGGGTCCAATCGAAAATCTTGCTCTGCTTGTTGTTGCAGCTTGTTGGTTACTGCTTCTATTGGGTTTAACAGGCTACGTTTAACCAATAGATAAGCCCCAACTGCAAAACCCAAGATAGAGATCAGCATGAGCCCCGCGAGCGCAATGTATGGCGTGTCGACCTGCGAATTGGCAATCACGGTGTGACGATTACTGCCAATCAAAACGTACAGATACCCGACGGTCGAACCTAGCTCTTCAATCGCTGCTACGGAAAACACCTTACGAGCCCCGGGATTGATCGGATCTTCCCCCAGAATGGGATAAGGCTCGTCGTTTAAAAACTGTTGAATGGGTGCTAAGTCTATCTGGTTGGCTAGCACAGTGCCTTCTGGCGCAGCATGAGTCGTAATCTTGCCCTGACTGTCGAGGAAATACATATCAAAATCTGGCCCTATCAACATCAAGGTGTGGAAAATGGATTTGAGCGCTTTAGGGTTGTAGTCGGTACCAATCATCAGAGGATTATCATCGCGCATATGAACCGCGAGCTCTTTGTGTAAGCTCTGCTTAGTTCTTTGTTCTATGGTCTCTTTTTGCCAATTATAGGTATAAGCAATCACCACACTCACGAGCAGAAACCACAAACTGGTGAACAACACTAAACACGATTTGAAACTCATGTTCTCTCCTCGATGGCTCTTAGGTCTTACTGGCCTTTTAGTAAACTTCGGACGCGACACATAGGCCTAAGCTTTCGACTCAAACTTATAACCAACACCCCAAACGGTTTTAATGAAATCATCATCACTATTCGGCATCGCAAGCTTGGTTCTTAGACGGTTGACTGTGCTACACACGGTATGGTGATAGCCAGAGTGATGAGTATTCCAAACATGATCGAGCAGCTCGTCTTTGCTATACACACGCCCCGGGCGGGTTGCTAAGAAATGAAGTAAGGTAAACTCGGTAGCTGTCAGCGGTACGTCTTGGTTATTGAGTGACACCTGATGGCGTTCAGGTTGAATAGTGAGCACACCAAAATTCATAATCGATTCTGCTGTCACAACCTCCTGAGTCGCTGATTCGACATGGCTTAAACGGCGAAGCACGTTCCTCACTCTTGCTTGAAACTCGAGAACGCTGAAAGGTTTCGTTATGTAGTCATCAACACCGGCTTCTAAGCCTGACACCTTATCTAACTCAGCGTCTCTTGCGGTTAGCATGAGTACTGGCGTCCAATCCTCTTGCTGACGCAACATTCGACAGAAATCGAGTCCGTCACCGTCTGGTAAGCCACGATCCAGTACGATCAAATCGAAATGACCCTCTTTATAGAGCGCCTGAGCCTTTTCAATCACATTAGCTCTGATTACGTTATGCCCTTGGAACTTAAGATGCATCTGCACCAGTTCAGCCAAGTCATCATCGTCTTCAACCAACAATATGTTTGCCATCAAATTTACCGCAGCACTATTCATGATCCCTGCTCTATTCTGAGTCCGCCCACCTTTCAATTGACCGGAACAGAGCAGGAATTCTTTCATCGTGCTTTCAACCTGTTACTGAGTTCGAGTAATGGTGATTCTTGCACCGGGGTTAAGGAAACGATGATTTGCACTTAAAGTAGAAGTCGTAAGGCCATCATCTTGGCTGATTACGCCAGAGTGAAAACTCACTATATCGGTGTCGTCTCGTGTGGTATTAAAACCTTCACCACCGCCTGCTGGTCCCGGAATGGTTGCAGTAAGCTCGTCGTTCAATTCCGTTCCTGAATCCCAAACATTCATGTTCATCACAAAGGTATCACCCACGGCTAATGACTTAAGCGACAAACCGGATTCACCAACAAACGCATCATTGGTATTCACCAACATGGAAGCAACTGAGATATACCCTTCTTGATTTGGGTCAACACGAATAGACACCGTGTCTTGCTCACCTGAAAGAATCAGCCCATTGCCTGAGATGCCTTGATAAACATTGACGTCACTGTCACTGAGCGCAAGCAATTGTGCATTACTACCCCCTTCCGCCAAGTATTCCAGATCGACAGAGGCACTTTGCCCGACTTCAAACAGGTCAAAATTCGTATTGTGAGTCAATACCGCGAGGGGCGACATAGGTTGATTGGGCGTTAGGTTAGCAACACTGACATCGTAACGATAATAATCATCGTCATCGTCTGGACAACCTGCTAACACAGCTACTGATGCAGCAATAAATAGAATTCTAGCTTTCATACATCCCCCTTACTTCACAACAATGGTGATAGTTGCAACAGGGTTTAGCCAACGATGACTACTGCTATCGAGGTCACTGATGCCGCCAGCTGCGTTACTATCACCGATGTTACCCGGATGAATATGAACCTTAGCGTTTGATACTGCCGTTTCTACACCTGTGCCACCAGCGCCAAAGGTAATGAATGGAGGGTTCGGCATACTGCCCGCCAGCTCATCATTGGCTTCTGTGCCTGCGTCATAACCATTTAGAGTCGCTTTGTAGGTGCCCGCTTGAGTTGGGATCTTCCAGCTATCTAGACCAACAAAGCCGTCGTTTGTCGGCAGCAACATTGCACCCAATGATAGGTACTCTAAATCACCAGTACTGATATCAAACGTAGTTGCGACGCCTGGATTGAGGATGCCGGCCGCTGGGTTCTCAACCACCACGCCTCCCGCGTTGGCAATGACACCAGATAAACCTGAAATATCGCCACCTTCGGCCATGGACTCTAGTTCCGAAGAAGCCGTTTCACCCGTTCTAAACATGAACAAGCTTGAGTCATGAGCCGCCGCTAAGATAGGCGTAAAGTAGATCCCTTTCGTTGCATTAGTGACAGTGACTTCAAGCTCAGCAGCCTGAACTTGAGCCGCTCCGAAGGCCAACATAGCCGAGCTGATCACTAAGCTGATTTGAGTACGTTTATTCATTTTGATTCCATCCTTTATCGAGTCCTATCGTTGCCAACAAAACGAATAACAGCGATATACCGTTACCTTTGCCAGAACGAACTGTGGTGTTGTTGACTCTAAGAATGACGATCAAATCTATCAGCAACTTCATTGAATTCTCATAAAACTCTCACAAGTTTATCCAAACTTATTACTGCAAATAAAAATAGCGATAAAGTACTAATATTTAATCGAAAAATATCAATTCATCATTTACGTCAGAAGGGATAGAAAAGAAGATAAAGAATAGAAATGGAACGAATAAAACGCAAAAAGGCCGAATCGATTTAACGATTCGGCCTTTATTCTAGCGTACTGTTGTTACTCTTTCCTAAGCCGTATTTGGCCTTTCAATCGAGCTAACAACACAACATCAAATTAGAACGCGTAGTTTGCGTCAATCAGTTCGCTAACTTCCACTTTGCTTACTTCAGCACGAGCTTCAAGCCATTGAGCAACTTGCAGTTGTTCTGCTTCTGTTACTGAACGGTAGCGCTCAATTGAGCATAAGAAACCTTCAAACAGCTCAAGGCCGCCGCCACCAAAGCACAGACCGATGCTGTCGATGAAATCAATGAACTCATCAATGAACACATCGTATTGATCAAAATCAGTAATCGATGTCTTGCAGCTTACTTCAAAACCCAGAATCGCGAATTCACCTAGGTATAGCTTTTTGCGTAGGCGACGATTTTTGTTTTCGATTTTATCTAATTTCATAACTGCCTCTCTTTTCGTTTGATAAAGCATTTATACACAGTTCCACATCAATCCCCAAGAGTTTTGTATTACACAAGGGTGTTAATGGCAAAAATCGTGCTACAGAAACAAAACCTTAATCAAATCTATAAAAATCTGTCACTTAACTGCTTCACGATTAGTCACACATTGACCCAACTTATTAACCAATTAGTTAGTAGGTGGGTAAGTCATGAATAACGAATAATAAAATCAGCCAATAGGAAGCAGTAAAGATGAGCAAGGAAACATTTGATAGCACTCGTTTTAATAAGAGCAAAAACAAACCCTTCGAAGAAGTTTTAGATGCGAACCTTTCAAGAAGAAATGTTCTCAAAGGCGGTTTAGGCATCAGTGCAATGACGGCGTTTGGTGCTTTTGGTTTAGCAGGCCACAGCACAGCGCACGCGGCGACAGCATCATCTAGCGCACCGCAAAAAAGCACTGCTACACTTGCATTCGAATCGGTTAAAGGCTCACTGACAGACAGTGTCGTTGTGCCAAAAGGCTATACAGCACAAGTATTGGTTCCTTGGGGTACTCCACTTAACAAGCAAGGCAATGCTTGGTTAAAAGATGGAACCAACAACGCACAAGATCAAGCAAACTCACTGGGCATGCACCACGACGGCATGCACTTCTTCCCGCTTAATGGCAACAGCAACGACGGTTTGTTGGTGATTAATCACGAATACATCGACCAAAAAGCACTGCACGCTAATGGTCCTACATACGATGAAGGCAACCGCCCTAGCCTTGATGAAGTACGTAAAGAGATCAACGCACACGGCGTGAGTGTGGTTCGTGTAAAACTTGAAGGCAACCAATGGGTGATGGTCGATAACGATCCTCTGAACCGCCGCTACACAGGCGCGACCGTAATGGATCTGTCTGGTCCTGTTGCACACAGTGAATTTACCAAAACCAAGTTCTCACAAGACGGCAGCCAAGCTCGTGGCACGTTGAACAACTGTGGTAATGGCTACACACCATGGGGCACTTACCTAACGTGTGAAGAAAACTGGCCGGGTTATTTCGTTAACAAAGGCGAGACAACACCAGCGCAAGAACGTATTGGTATCGCTACCGACAAAACACGTTACGGTTGGGACACACTTTCTGGTGACAAACAAGAACGCCTAGACGAATTTGCTCGCTTTGACGTAACACCAACAGGTGAGTCAGCAATGGACGATTACCGTAACGAAGCACACGGCCACGGCTACATTGTTGAAATAGACCCATACACAGCAAACTCTCGCGCTAAGAAACGTTCTGCACTGGGTTGTTTCCGTCACGAAGGCTGTACGTTTGGTAAGTTGACCGAAGGCGAGCCAATCGTATTCTACTCTGGTCACGATTCTCGCTTTGAATACCTATACAAATTTGTTTCTGAAGAGAAATGGGACCCGCGTGACGCAGAACCGAGTAATCGCCTAAGTGCGGGTGACAAGTACATGGATAAAGGCACGCTGTATGTGGCTAAGTTCAACGATGACGGTTCAGGTACGTGGCTACCACTAACGTTGGGCAGCAAGACTACAAACGGCGGCAAGCTAGGTGATTCATTTGACTCTCAAGCAGCGCTTATCATCAATACAGCGGGCGCTGCCGACCTTGTTGGTGCAACGCCAATGGATCGCCCTGAATGGTGCTCTGTTGACCCAATGACGGGTACGGCTTACCTAACGCTGACTAATAACAACAAGCGTAAAGAGGCGAACTCTGCGAACCCTCGCGTAGACAACAAGTTCGGTCATGTTATCCGTTGGGATGAAGGCAAAACGGCAGGCGAGTTCGATTGGGATATCTTCGTATTTGGTTCACCAGCAGTGGAAGACAAGTCTATTAACCGCTCTGGTCTAACAGACATGAACCAATTCGCGAGCCCTGACGGCTTAGCGTTTGATGCTCGTGGCATCTTGTGGATTCAGACAGATAACGGCGCAGACGAAGTCACTGGCTACACCAATGACCAAATGCTGGCAGTGGTTCCATCTCAGTTAACGGATGACAACGGCAACAGTGCGGTGATTGATGCAAACAACCAAGCACAGCTTAAACGCTTCTTTGTGGGTCCAAACGGTTGTGAAGTGACTGGCTTTACCATCAGCCCAGATTTCAAATCACTGTTTGTGAACATTCAACACCCGGCAAACTGGCCATCGTCTGAAGATGCAACAGCACAAACTCAAGGCAATGTCCGCCCAAGAGCATCTACGGTTGTGATTCGTCGTGAAGACGGCGGTGAAATCGCGGTTTAAATATACAACGCAGGCTAAGATCAGAAACATTTCTGTTATCTAGTCTCTGTTCGCTAGCTAAGTAAAATCAAAAAGAGCGATAAGGCCAAATGCCCTATCGCTCTTTTTATATTCTATGCATTCTTCGGTTTAAGTAAGAATCCGAATTTTCAAAACTCACCGTAATCCTAAGTCGTCATCATCCCACGTACGCGTCACCCTCGAGAAGGAGGAACGACTGAGTCGGGGATCTCTGCTCGTTGTAGGCTAACCAGAATTAGCTCACGAACAACCAAACACCAACGCCCATCATCAACGTACCTGCAATGCGGTTCATCAACTTAACATTGTCGGCTTTGCCCAGCATATGCTTTAAGCTCTTTCCGCCTGTCGCGTATAAGGTCATGCAAACAAACTCAGAAACCAGAATGATTGACACGAGAATGAACAACTGCGGTGCTAAGTCTTTATTGCTGTTAATAAAAGGAGGCAGCAAAGAAATCATAAACGCCCAGCCTTTTGGGTTCGCAATTGCAGTGACAAAACCTTGAACCACCAAGTCCCAATCATTGCTGACTTTTGTTGTTTGGTTGTCAGTACTGATCGCCAGTTTGCCTCTCGAACGCCACATCTGAACGCCTAAATAAAACAGGTAACCCGCACCAACAAATTTAAAGCCCGTAAATAGCCATGGGTAATTCAACATGATCGAAGCGATACCCAATACCGCGGCAATAGAAACCACAGCGACACCAGCCAGTTCACCGATCATCATCCATAATGTACGCTTGTATCCAACACTCATTCCAAGTGTCAACGCCAAAGTCATACACATACCGGGCGTGATTGACACGAAGAAAAACGTGGGAATAAAAGCCCAAAGTAGTGCGCTATCCATATTATTACCTTATCGACTTGTTTTTATTTATTAGTTCTTGTTTCTTGATCGGGCTTGAAATGAAGCGAGGTTGAAACGAAGCAGTAATGACAATAAACAATATTGCGATCAATACAAACCAAAAGAGCCACATAACAGTGGCTCTTTTCAATCACCAACCGTAATTACTTACGACGGTTTTTAATTCGCTTCATCATAGTCAAACGACGTTCAGCGCTTGCTTGATCTTGCGTCTCTTCGTTCGCGTTGTTCTTACGACCTTGGCGGTTTTTGTAAGCCGATTTAGTGTTCAGCTTCTCGATGTAAGCATCACGTTTCTTCGGTTCATAACCCGGTTGTTCAACACGACGAATGCGCTGTTGAATCAGTTTTTCAACTTGAACGACAGTCAGCTCTTCTTCGCGGTTAACGAAAGAGACAGCGTGACCTTGCTTACCTGCACGACCTGTACGGCCAATACGGTGAACATAGTCTTCCGCTAGGAAAGGCATGTCGTAGTTAATTACGTGTGGTAAGTCTTCGATATCAAGACCACGAGCCGCAACGTCGGTTGCTACCATTACACGCGCTTTACCTTCTTTAAAATCGTCTAGAGCACGACGACGAGCACTTTGCGCTTTATCACCGTGACACAATACTGCTTTAATGCCGTCTAGCTTAAGCTCTTTAACTACATCGTTCGCTGTTTCTTTGTAGTTAACAAAAACAAGCACTTGGCGCCAGTTTTTACGACCAATCAGCTCAGAAAGCAGTTCTGTTTTACGCTCTTGATCCACTGGGTAAACCACGTGGCCGACAGTAGCAGCCGTTGAGTTTTCGCGCTCAACACTAATACGTTTTGGTTTACGCAGAATATCAACAGACAGTTGGTTTAACTGAGTAGAAGTCGTTGCAGAGAACATCATGATTTGCGGTGATGTTTCTACATCCAACATGATCTTACGAACGGCATTGATAAAGCCCATATCAAGGATACGGTCAGCTTCATCAAATACTAGGAATTCTAGGTTAGCAATAGACACGTTACCCGCTTCTAAGTGCTCTTCTAAACGACCAGGTGTTGCAACCAAAATATCCACACCCAGTTCTAGTTGACGAACTTGTGAAGACATCTTGTTACCACCGTAAACCGCAGAAACGCTTAGATCCGTGTATTTAACGTAGTCTTTAATGTTTTGAGCGATCTGCGCAGCAAGCTCTCGAGTTGGAGCAAGAATAAGGCCGCGAGCCGTTCCTCTAGACGCTTTTTTACCGCTGTTCAAAAGGTGTTGGATAACAGGCAATGAAAATGCCGCTGTTTTACCCGTACCGGTTTGAGCAGTAGCAAAAATATCATGGCCTTTACGAGCCATTGGAATCGCTTTTTGTTGAATTGGAGTGAGTTTTTCATAACCGCACTCAGTCAACGCTTTGACTAATTCAGGAGCAAAACCTTGAGAGGAAAATGACATTGTTACGGGTTCCTTAAGCAGACAGCCTACATTCTTATTTCAGCCGAGCACTATAAAGTAATTAGAGTGATTTATCTCACATTTATCGTGATATAACGCAAACTTTCTCATTTAATCTGGTGTTTACCCCACCTTAAACGAAGTAAACACCGAGATCCTTGGTTCAAACAGCAAAAACAGGGCTATTTGATACCACACAGCTTGAGTAGAATCTGCTCGAGCTCGCCCCATGGCATGAGCTGCGAGTCGATCACTTCCAATCGAGATTCAAAGCCATCAAGCGTAATTTCGTTCACAGACACGACTTGATTCGCCACATTGAATGCATAGCAACCTTGGTCAGTGTTCACGACGGCTTTTACACGTTCAGCCGTTAGATCTGACAACATAGAGAATAGCGCATCGAAGTCGAACTTATGTTCTGCGCCAAACAACCAACCGCAACTGAAATAGCCCTGACCTTTATTCTCTTTACGGATGAAAGCTTCACCGGGAGGAAGTTGGAATTGAGGCTCTTGTTCAGCGTGATCATGATGATGCGCTTCAATATGAGAGGAAGCACCGCCGTATACTCTTTCAATGTCCAACACTTCCAATGGCACTTCACCATCGTGAATTAGCTTATGGAAGACTTTTGCTGGCGATTGATCCGTCACCCAATCATTAAACACATCGATATCTTCAGAATGAACAAGGTCAACCTTAGTACCAAGAATCACATCTGCACTATCCAGTTGATCATTGAAATTCTGATTCGACGTGTACTTTTCATTGGATAAGTTTCGTGGGTCAACCAAGCCAAGCGTCGCTTTTAAATCGACATATGGTGTGTACTGATCGGAAGTCAGTGTCGCTATAACCTGTTTAGGGTGACCAAGCCCTGTCGGCTCAATCAATAAACGGTCTGGCTTTTGGCGAAGTAAGGCATTAATACCCACTGACATAGGCACGCCCGCAGTACAGCACATGCATCCACCCGGCACTTCTTTAATCAAAGCGCCTTGATCTGTCATCAATGCACCGTCAATGCCGATTTCCCCGAATTCATTAACCAGAACAGCCCAGTTTTCATTCTCAGGTTTATTTTTTAGCAGGTTCAAGATGGCTGTCGTTTTACCAACCCCCAAGAAACCCGTAATGATGTTTGTAGGAACTTTTTTAGTCATATCAGTTCTCCTTTTTAAGGGAGTATATACACAATCACGGAGAAATTGACCCCAATCGCTTGTTTATACGGAGAATGATATAAGCCAGAAGTTGTATGGGTGTCACTAGAAAAGGGGGGGAACGATGAAAATGGGATGCTCCAGACGAACTAAAGGCGTACTTACTCAGTACGCCTCACCCTCGTTACTCAATCGTGAGTTCGCGAATCAGGAAGCCTTAAATATCGACCTGAACATTTAACGAGGAACTAAAACTTTGTTTCTGAATCCATCCAAATTGTGTGTAAAACCTCACTTCTCCTTGCGGTTCGTTATGTTGCTTTACGATTTAACTATGGTTCATTTTTGGGGATATTCAAGCCGCCGCCAGAGAATCGATCAAAACTGTGACGGTGATTCCACTATTGACCATAGATTCCATTTATGTAACACGCACATTCCATAAATGAAATTCAACTTTTCATCTTTGTTGCTATAGGATATGCAGAGGAAGCGTATAATTTAATGCAACCCCGCCTTAACTCATTCAGGAAACTTATCTCTATGACCAGAAGAGAGAAAATTAAGCAGTCCTTATTAGCCAAAATGCCAAGGGATGCTATTAATCAATTTCTCTCAAGAGATAAGACCCCAGCTTCGGTTCTCTTCCTTTCTTGTATTGTGGGTGTACTTGCAGGTGTAGTGGGTACCTATTTCGAAGTTGCGGTTCATTTCATCACAGAAACCCGTACCGATTGGCTAAAAGATGAAATCGGTAGCCATCTACCACTGTGGCTTGCCGCTTTCCTTATTAGTGCTGCATTCGCCTTTATTGGCTATTTTCTCGTTCACCGTTTTGCTCCAGAAGCTGCCGGTTCAGGTATCCCTGAAATCGAAGGGGCAATGGACGGCATGCGCCCTGTTCGATGGTGGAGAGTATTACCCGTAAAATTCTTTGGCGGCATGGGCGCGTTAGGCTCTGGTATGGTTTTAGGCCGCGAAGGGCCAACCGTTCAAATGGGCGGCAGTATCGGTCGTATGGTCACCGATATCTTTCGAGTCAAAGATGATGACACTCGCCATTCACTGTTGGCTTCAGGTGCCGCTGGTGGCTTAGCCGCCGCATTCAATTCACCGCTAGCTGGCATCATGTTTGTGGTTGAGGAGATGAGACCACAGTTTCGCTACTCACTCATATCAATCAAAGCCGTCATCATCTCAGCAGTTTCGGCCAACATTGTATTTCGCTCTATCAATGGTCAATCAGCCGTTATTACAATACCTCAGTACCAGCCACCTGAACTCGACGCACTTTGGTTGTTCTTGCTGTTAGGTGTGTTGTTCGGTCTGTTCGGTGTAATTTTCAATAAGCTGATCACGCTTTCCCAAGACCTGTTTGTGGCGATACACAAGAATGACCGTAAACGCTACTTGATGACAGGTACCCTACTTGGTGGTTGCTTTGGCTTGTTGCTGCTCTATATACCTGAATTAACTGGTGGTGGTATTGGTATCATCCCGAACATCACGAATGGCAGCTACAGCGCCAATGTGTTGTTGCTGATTTTCTTAGGCCGAGTCCTCACAACCCTGCTTTGTTTCGGCTCTGGTGCGCCAGGCGGTATCTTTGCACCAATGCTTGCGCTAGGAACACTCTTTGGTTATGCGTTCGGGCTTATCGCAGCGGCATTCTTCCCTGAACTGAATATTGAACCGGGTATGTTTGCCATTGCTGGCATGGGCGCCTTATTTGCTGCCACTGTTCGAGCGCCTATCACTGGCATACTGTTGGTTATTGAAATGACCAATAACTACTACCTGATCCTGCCGTTGATCATCACCTGCTTAGGTGCGGTAATCATTGCTCAAATGTTGGGTGGGCAGCCAATTTACAGTCAACTGCTTAATCGTACGCTGAAAAACGAAAAACTAAGACAACAAGATCTCCCTCAACAAGAGAAAGTATGTTAATTACAAATGACTCATGAAACAAAAGCACACATTCAACGTGCTTAATCTCCCGATTCCGTATCAAAATCAAAAAAGCAAACGTTAAACTTGGTATCATCCACTCAAAATTAGTTGAGTGACCTCAAAATCTATTGATGAAAGGCCTACACACTCTAACTAAAGCAAATATTCTAAAAGTCTTTAATTAACTAAGTCGGAGTAAGTCGTTGAACTGGAGAAGATTAACCCAAGTAAAAAATGTGCCGCCATCTCAGGCGTCTTTAGCACTTGGCGTTATTGGGTTAGGACAAGCTTGGGCGTTATATATCCCGGACATTGGTGAGATAATTCGTCCCTACCTCGCTGCATTCGGCGCGCTATTATTGCTGCCTGTTTTACTGCGCTATTTAACGAGCTTTAATACCTTCCTTAATGACATTCGCCACCCGTTAAGTGGAAGCTTGATGGCACCAATGAGCATGGCTTTACTGATTCTGTGCGACTATTTAGCCGAGATATCGCCAGCTATCGCCTACCCAGTTTGGTTCTGCGCGCTATTGCTGCACTTTACCATGATGGTGTTGTTCTTTAGTTTTCAGATCATCAACTTCAAAATGTCGAACATTGTACCGAGTTGGTTTCTGTATCCGGTCGGTTTGATCAGCAGTTCCTTAGCTGGCACACAGTTCGGGCACACCGTATTTTCAGAAACACTTGCGGTCACTTGTATTGGTATCTATTTCCTTATGTTGCCAGTGGTGTTATACCGCTTGGTGTTCGAAGGCAATCTTCCTCGCCGAGCAAGACCAACACTCGCTATCATGGCAGCTCCGGTTAACTTGTCTTTAGCCGCTTACTTGGTTAACTTCGACAACCCAGACCCGATTCTAACAGGTGCATTGGCGGGCATTGCCATCACCATGACTTTGTTGATTTACTTGTGTTACATCCGCCTAATGCGTTTGAAGTTCCAACCTTCGATTGCTGCCGTCACCTTCCCATCTGTGATCAGCGCTATTGCCATGCATCGTCTAACTACATTTTTCGGCGCGGAATACCCACAATGGTATTGGCTACACAAGTTTGGTTTCTTTGAGCTAACCATCGCCACCATTCTAGTGATTTGGGTTGCCGGTGGTTACGTAAAAATGTACTGGCCTGAGTTTTTCGATTCCGACTACATGTCCAAAAAGATGAAACGTTCTTAGATAGAAGCGAAAAGATCTTAGCTGAACCATCGTGTTCTGCAGTAGTCGATGATGTCAGACAAAACCAACCAAACCCAAAAAGGCCTCACACTGTGAGGCCTTTGAATAGGCAAGGTATTAATAGTTCAGGCGAGTGTTACTAGAAATGCCGAGACCTATTAGAAGTTAGCGTGAGGGCCGAATACTTCGTAGTGAACGCGTGAACGGTCAACTTTCATTGCATCTAGCTGCTCTACGATGTTCTTCATGAAACCAACAGGACCACAGATGTAGAAATCGCTCTCTTCAAAGCCTTTAGTATCAGAGATAGACGCTAGATCCATTTGACCTTGATGCGTGTTTTCACATGCAGATTCATCTTTGTTCATGTACCACGTTTTCGCTTCCCAACCTTTGTCGGCAACAATATCTTTAACACGAGTCGTGAAAGAGTGTTGGCCTACGTTCTCACAAGCGTGAAGGTAAAGTACTGGCTCGTTTTTATCTTCCGTGTTTAGGAACTCAAGCATAGACTGCATTGGCGTTACACCAACACCTGCAGAGATAAGTGTTACTGGCTTGCTGCGCTCTTGATACATGAAGTCACCCGCTGGTGCGTATAGGCTAACCTCATCACCAACAGCAACCGTATCGTGTAGGTGGTTAGATACAACGCCTTGTGTCTCTTGGCCTTGTCCTTCACGTTTAACAGAAATACGGTATTGCTTGCCGTTTGGCTTATCAGACAGTGAGTATTGACGAATCTCGCTGTATTGAGAGCCTTCTGGTTTCACTTCGATACCGATGTATTGACCTGGTGTGTAATCCAGAACTTCACCGCCGTCTTTTGGCTGAAGGATAAAGCTTGTTACTAGCGCTGACTCTTCGATTTTGTCTGCAATCACAAACGCACGCGCTGCTTCCCAACCACCAACAGCTTGCTTACGCTGTAGGTAAAGTTCAGCTTCACGATCGATGAATACTTGCGCCAAGAATAGGTAAGCGGCTGTCCATGCTTCTTCCACTTCTGGAGTAAAGGCGTCAGCAGCTAGTTCACGTAATGTCTCAATCAGGTGCAAACCAACAATTTGGTAGTGCTCTGGTTGAATGTTAAAGCTTGTGTGTTTCTGAGCAATACGTTCAACGGCAGTTGTTAACGCTGCTAGATTTTCAATGTTCTTTGCATATGCCGCGATAGCTTCAAACAGTGCTACGCCTTGGCGACCTGTTCTTTGGTGAGTCATATTGAAGATATCTTTCAACTCAGGGTTATGCGTGAACATACGTTGATAAAAATGCTGAGTTAAAGCTGGGCCTGCGCTCTCAAGTAGAGGAATAGTAGATTTGATGATTTCGATATGTGCATTGTTAAGCATGAATTTACTCCGAACACTGAGCCTTATGACCTATATGTCATTTTGACTACTAAAAATTAAGAATGACTTATCGATTTTCTGAAACCTTAGTTATTTTTAGAAACTGAGTTATTTTGACTCGTTTTCATTTCAAAAAATCGCGAAACCTGATTAATGCAACCTGATTGATTGAGATCAAGAATAGTCTGTTTAATCAGCGCTATAATTGGGCTTCTCTGTATCTTCTGCACAATCAGTGCCAACTTTATCAATCCCCGTCATTACTGGTTTTCTTCTCAAAACTCATCTTATAAAAATGTCAAAAAGACCTTTTTTTTAAGTCAATAAGACTCTATTGTGTAGATAAACACACACAGTTAGAGTTTTTTATGCAAGATATCTCCGCATCTACCCTCATGGAAATGACCATTGGCCTCGCAAGTGGTGTCAACGATCAAGATCGTTTCAATCGCCTGATCGATGCCATTCGCAAAACCATAACGTGTGATTGTGTCGCGCTTTTAAGCCTTCAAGGCGACACGCTAGTACCTATCGCAATGCAAGGGCTCAGCCGAGATACGTTCGGTCGTCGCTTTATCATTTCAGAACACCCACGGTTTGAAGAGATCTGCGCGTCTCGCTCTCCTGTTCGTTTCGATGCTGACAGCTCCTTACCCGATCCTTTCGATGGTTTGCTTATTGACCATGATGGCGATTTACCAATGCATGCTTGTATGGGCTTGCCTTTGCTATTTGGCGATAAGCTCTTAGGTATTCTGACTCTAGACAGCTTGAAACCTGATGTCTTCGCGAATATTCCGGCGCGTAACCTTGAAGTACTGGCAGCTATTGCAGCCTCAACCATGCAGATGGCACTGACCTTCTCGCAACTTGAGCATCAAGCAAAACAGTCAAAGCAATTACTCGAAGAATTGAACGTAGAAGCGTGGGAACGTGACGGCGGTGAGTTGATTGGTAACAGTGACACCATGGTCGCGCTTAAGAACGACATCGCTGTTGTAGCTCCATCTGAGTTTAATATCTTGATTCATGGTGACACCGGGGTTGGTAAAGAGCTTGTGGCTCGCACCCTGCACCACCAATCTCAACGTAAACGTAACCCACTCGTCTACGTAAACTGTGCTGCGATTTCTGAAAACTTAGTAGAGAGTGAACTGTTTGGTCACGTTCGTGGCGCGTTCACTGGCGCAGACAAAAACCGCTTAGGTAAATTTGCTTTAGCCGATGGTGGCACACTGTTCCTTGATGAGATTGGTGAATTGCCTTTGGCCGCTCAAAGTAAGCTCCTACGTGCGCTGCAAAACAACGAAATCCAACCGGTTGGCCAAGACAACATTCAAACCATTGATGTGCGAGTATTGGCAGCGACAAACCGAGATCTAAAACAAGAAGTTGAAGACGGTCGATTCAGAGCCGATTTGTACCACCGATTGAGTGTGTATCCTATCGCGGTGCCAGCACTGAAAGATCGTGGTGACGACATCAGCCTATTAGCGGGTTTCTTCTTAGAACAAGCGCGTCGTAAGCTTGGTATCAACCAAGTTAAGTTCCGCTCCGACGTTCTTTCTTTCCTAAACCGTTATGGTTGGCCGGGTAACGTGCGTGAACTTGAGCATGTGATCAGTCGTTCCGCATTGAAAGCGTTAGCGCGCAGCACCAATAAAAACCTGGTGACAATCACCAAGGAAGATTGTGGTCCTCTAGACCAAGATCAGCCAATTGCGACGACTCAGGTGAAAAACACACCATTATCGACACCAACGATCGACCTTTCTGCAGGGCTACGTGGTGCAACGGACGATTTTCAACGCAGTATCATTACTGAGGTGTTGGAAGATGCCAACTTTAACTGGGCACAAGCAGGGCGAGTTCTGAAAACAGACCGAGCAAATCTGACTCGACTGTCTAAGCGTTTAGGGCTAAATGTGGCTAAGTCTCATACGATCGAACGGACAAAATAGATATTAGCGGTTTGTTGCGAGCATCTGACAAAACTTGTGTATATAATGCTGCAAATTGTAACGCTAATTTTAAATATGTAGAGAGAGTTATGAAGTTTATCCGTTGGTTCTTAGGTCGTGTCATCTTGTTATTGAATTTTGTTTTCAGCCCACGTGGTGTGAAGCGTTCTCAAGAAGAACAAAGCAAAGTAAATGAGCAAGCAAAAACGCACACGTTATACCAATTCGAAGCGTGCCCATTTTGTGTGAAAGTGCGCCGCGCGATGAAACGTCAGTCGGTTCAATTTGAACTTCGTGATGCAAAAAACAACGAGCAACACCGTGCTGAGCTTGAAGCTGGCGGCGGTCGTGTGAAAGTGCCTTGTCTACGTATCGAAAAAGACGGTAAAACTGAGTGGATGTACGAATCTTCAGATATCGTGACTTACTTAGAAAAGCAGTTTGCATAAGCAACAAAAGTCAGATACAAAAAATCCCTCGAATGTGAGGGATTTTTTATGTCTGTTATTTGGCGTTAATCGCTTCAAATTGGGCGCGAAAGTTCAAACGACTACTTCGTGACAATCAGCATCAATTCAACACGGCGGTTACACGCCTTGCCTTGCGCAGAAGCGTTCGTACAAGCTGGAACATACTCACCGAAGCCACGAGTATAGATGGAACGACTTGATACGTAGTTACTCTCTAATCGAGCCTTCACTTCTTTTGCTCGCTGCTCTGAAAGCGGATCATTGATTCGATCTGTGCCCGTGTTATCGGTGTGCCCTTCAATCACCACATCAATATCTTGGCGTTGAGCAAGGTAGCTGCCTAGCGTATCTAGCCATTGATTATACGCTGGCTCAGGGAATGCTGAACCTGTTTTAAAGTTCACGTGCTGCTCAAGCTTTACCATCACATGGTTACCCGGCAACACTTCAAAATCGATGCGGTTTTGTCTTAAAAAGACTTCCAGTGGGTCGTTAGTCGAAACGCCACGTCCGTAGTTGGTCGTGATGGTTCTGTGTTGATGAGTGCTACTCTGGATAGAGTACCCACGATTGCTTGCTACATGAGTCGTTTGAACCACACCCCATTCAGGATGCATCAAGTCGTAATCGGTTTGTGGTGCAGTCTCTAGCATGTCACCGCCAAGTAAGTCAGTTGGTGACGTGGCTTCACACCCAGCCAAAGCTATGCTTAACATTATCGCTAAATATCTCATTACTTCACCAACCACTCATGCAGATAAACCATTCACTAATGTCTATATCGGCACCGAGGGAAAAACTTTAGACGAAAAGAAAGCAGAACCCAAAAAAGTGCTGTTGATCACAGTTAACCGTCTACTAGCTTGTCTTCAGCCGCTAGTTCGAACTGTTTGCATTTATTTACCTTATAATTGTTTTCCAATTCGTACTAAATAGTTAGAATCTCACGACTTCTCAACGCTAGAGCAAACATTATGTTTAAACCATTTACTAAATTCATCACAGCACTCGCTGCCGTACTCATTATCGCGGGTTGTAGTGAAACAGACGAGCCACAAAAAGGCGTTCAATACGAAGCGCTTCCTACTGCTCTAACAGAATTTAACTTGTCTCCGATCACTGAAATCTTCTCTCTTAACTGTGGTCACTGCCGTCAAATGGAAAGTGCCATTCCAGAGATTGAATCTCTAACAGACCAAACTATTGGCAAGATGCACGTGACGTTCAACGAAAGCGCTCAAATCAGCGCAATGATCTACTACACAGCAGTGATGCAGCTTGATGCGACGCCTGACCACGCATTCATGGACGACCTATTTGGTGCCGTTCAAATGGGTGCAGATGCAACACCTGAGCAGCGTCAACAAGCACTAGAGACAGCGTTTACTTCTCGTGGTTTGGTTAGCCCATACCAGCTGAATAAAGAACAGCAAGTCGCTCTTTTCGACTACGTTAAGCAAGCAGAAGAGATCTCAGTAAAAGGTCAGATCAACTCAGTACCAACCTTTATCATCAACGGTAAATACCAAGTACTAACAGCAGGTCACCAAGACGTTGCTGGCATTGCAAAAACGATCAACTACCTTTTGACTCAACCATAATCATGGCTTTAGTCAACTGATTAACACATTTTGTATTAACTACGAAATTCAGCACTCAATATAAATAGGTTTTACTATGTCTAAATTTGTCATCCCGGTCATTGTCTTTCTTTTGGCGGGTTTCATGATTTACCGTACTTGGACGAATCATAAGTCTGGCGGAGAAAACTTCGAACAAGGCCAACAATTTCTAATTGAAAACGGCACTAAAGAAGGCGTGATTACGACTGAAAGCGGTCTTCAATACCTTGTTCTTGAAGAAGGTACAGGCACAGAGCACCCAACTAAGAACAGCAAAGTAACGGTTCACTACCACGGTACGCTAATCGACGGCACTGTTTTCGACAGCTCTGTTGAGCGCGGCGAGCCAATCTCATTTGCTCTTAAGCAAGTAATTAAAGGCTGGCAAGAAGGTTTGACTTACATGGTTGAAGGCCAAAAAGTTCGTCTATTTATTCCAAGCACTCTAGCTTACGGTAAAGGCGGTTCAGGCCCTATCCCACCATCATCGACTCTGATTTTTGATGTAGAACTCATATCTATCAAATAATCGAAGTTACTGATTTAAGCCCCAACATACGCGCTATGTCGGGGCTTTTTTATATCTGAACATTTGAAGCCTCTTTAGATATTGAGCTATTTAGCTATTTAGCTATTTAGCTACTGTAACAACGACCAAATATACCCTCGAAAACCGACCACTAGACGACTGGTCTAATTTAACTTATAGTACCGCCCATGAACGAAAAAACGAATGACACACGCCTGCATGTTTTAGATGTTGGCTACCAATTAATAGTGAACAACGGCTTTAACGGCGTTGGCTTATCGCAATTGCTTAAAGAAGCGGACGTGCCGAAAGGGTCGTTTTACCACTACTTTAAATCGAAAGAGCAATTTGGCGAGGCTCTGATCCAGCACTATTTTGAGACCTACATCAGCAGAGTTGAAACTATTTTGGTTCATGGTGAAGGCAACCATTACCAGAGAATTGTCAGTTATTTCACTCGATGGTCACAGATTGAAAACGGCACCTGCAATGCTCATAAATGCTTGGTCGTTAAACTCAGCGCGGAAGTTTCTGATCTTTCTGATCCTATGCGCCAAGCGCTATTAAAGGGTGCAGAAAAAGTGACGAATACCATCGAACAGTGCATTGTCGGCGGTATTGAAGATGGCTCCATAAAGGTTGAAGAGAGCCAAGAAGCAGCTCAGAACCTATACTCAATGTGGTTAGGCGCCAGCTTATTGAGCAAGCTGAGCCAAAGCTCACATAGCTTACAGTCAGCTTTGAGCCTTACCGAACGAATTTTAAAAGGTGAAAGCTAATAACGCGCAGCGCGCTTTATTGGCTTTAACTTAAAAAAATCACCCGCCCTCTTATCAATTTGATGACGGCGGGATTTTTAGACAACAAGACTAGACGACTGGTCTAATTCTAAATGTATAAAATACACAATTAAGGACATCCAATGACTCAACAAGACAATCGCCGAATCGTATTGGCTTCTCGCCCAGTTGGCGCACCGACTCAAGACAACTTCCGTTTAGAGACAGTAGCTGCGCCAAGCATCAAAGACGGCGAGATGTTACTTCGCTCAGTTTACCTTTCTCTAGACCCATACATGCGTGGTCGTATGAGCGATGCTAAATCTTACGCAGATCCCGTTGCGATTGATGAAGTGATGGTAGGCGCAACCGTATGTCAGGTTGAAGAATCAAACCACGCTGATTACGAAATTGGCGAGTGGGTACTGGCTTACACAGGTTGGCAAGATCTTGGTGTGTCTAACGGTGAAGGCCTTATCAAACTAGGTAAAGAACCAACGCACCCTTCTTACGCGCTTGGCATCATGGGTATGCCTGGTTTTACCGCTTACATGGGCTTGCTTGATATCGGCCAACCTAAAGAAGGCGACACGCTAGTCGTTGCAGCAGCAACAGGTGCTGTAGGCGCAACCGTTGGACAAATCGGCAAACTAAAAGGCTGTCGTGTTATCGGCGTTGCAGGCGGTCAAGAGAAGTGTCAGTACGCGAAAGAGATTCTTGGCTTTGATGAATGCATCGACCACAAAGCTGACGACTTCGCGGAGCAATTGGCTAAAGCGTGTGACAACGGCATCGACGTTTACTTTGAAAACGTTGGCGGCAAGGTATTCGATGCAGTAATGCCTCTGCTTAACACAGGTGCTCGTATTCCTGTGTGTGGCCTTATCTCTCAATACAATGCGACTTCACTGCCTGAAGGACCAGATCGTATGTCTAGCCTGATGGGTATGCTGCTTGTTAAAAGAATTAAGATGCAAGGTTTCATCATCTTTGATGACTACGCACACCGTTACAACGAATTTGCTGTTCAAATGACAGAATGGTTGTCTCAAGGCAAGATGCACTATCGTGAGCACCTGGTTGAAGGTCTAGAAAATGCGCCACAAGCATTCATGGGCCTATTGGAAGGTCAGAACTTCGGTAAGCTTGTTATCAAAACGAACGAAGCTAAATAAATTCAATAAACTGAACCCGTTAACTAGGTAGAATCATGATTACTTTGCATCACCTGAATAAGTCGCGCTCAAAGCGCATCATCTGGCTATTGGAAGAGCTTGGGGTAGATTACCAAATCAAACCCTACCAACGAGACAGTGTCACTTTTCTTGCACCACCAGAACTCAAATCCATTCACCCATTGGGTAAATCTCCTGTCATTGAAGACGATGGCGTCGTGATCACTGAATCTGGTGCTATCACGGAATACCTAATCGACAAATACGGTCAGGGTAAGTTCGCACCTACACGCGGCACCGCAAACTACGTTGAGTATTCGCAATGGCTTCACTTCGCTGAGAGTTCAGGTATTTTGCCAATGCTGCTTAAGATCTTTGTAATGAAGGACGGCTGTGAAACTAACTTCCTAGGCGGTTATGCAGACGATGAAAACCAAAAGATCCTCACTTACGTGAATAATGCACTTGAAGGTAAAACCTACTTGGTTGCAGACACACTAACAGGTGCAGATTTTATGATGTCGTTCATCGTAGAAATCGTGGGTAACTTTGGTGCAACTGCGCTTTACCCTAACATCGCTAAATACGGTGAACTTTTAAAGAGCCACCCTGCTTACCAAAAAGCTGAGCAAGTAGAGCTAGAACACTCGAACTGATCGAGTTTCACTCAAACACGTGCTTGCTAGAGTAAACACAAGAAACTAAATGAAGCCAAAGCCGATTTATCTTCTGCTTTGGCTTCTCATTTGTCTTCATTTCGACAACAATACCGAACTCTAACTGAACAGCCATAGAGTTTGATCTTAATGCCAACAAACCTCGCTCAATACACACCTCTGCACCTAGCAAACACGAATGTCGATTTAGCGCTACCGACTCGTTTTACGTTTCCGTATTACTATACCCCGCACCCTGTGTGTGAATTCGCTATGCTGCAGCTTCAGCAATCACTTGTCGACTGTGGTGTGAATGAAACCTCGCAAGGTAATCTCTACGCTGTGCTTCTTGTTCAGAATCCAACCACACAAGGGTTAGGTTACCTTTCTGCGTTTTCAGGCTTGCAGTTAGATCCGGCTTTGGTCTCTCAGTTAAACAACATTCACTTTGTTCCACCAGCCTTCGATTCAAAACAGTTTCAATCTCAAAACAGTGCGAACCTTGCTCGACAATTGCAGCTCTCGGACGACATTGAAAAGCTGCAACAGTCGCACAATCTAGACACGTTATTGGCCGAGCTTGAAGGGTTAAAAATCGAATCAGCAAAAGCTATCGAAGCCTTTCAGTTAGCAATGGCCGCAAACAAAGCTCAGCGTAACGAACTCAGAGAACAAGCCAATCAAGAAAAAGCATTAGGGAATCTAGAGTCAGCGGCGAATTTGCTCAAACAACTGGGCAATCAAAGTAGCCAAGAGAAACGTGACCTAAAAGCACTTCGTATTGAGTGGAAACAGAAGATCGCAGAGCACCAATCACAAATTGATTTGATTGAAAGCGAACTGAAAAACCGTAAGCAAGATCACCAAGCAGTTTCACAACAGTTGGAAACTCAACGCCTCTCTCACTATCGCTTTATCAATCAAGCCAAGCAATCTAAGAATTTACTCGAGTTGCTCGATGGTAAAGACGCGCTTGAAGGCTCTGGTGACTGCTGCCTACCAAAGCTGCTTAACTTCGCCTTTGAACACGGGTTCAAGCCGTTAGCTTTGTCTGAATTTTGGTGGGGATTACCGCCTACAGACATCATTCGACAACACGCAAACCTCTACCCTGTTTGTCAGAGTAAAAGCTTTGAGATCCTCGAACACCAGTTAAGTGGCATAGAGCTAGAAGATAACCCGCTTATCGTGAACCCTGCGGTTGGTAAGTCTTTTAATATTGTTTATGAAGACGATGAAATCGTAGTCGTCAATAAGCCTGAAGAGTTCTTGTCGGTTCCCGGTAAGTTCATCGAAGATTCAGTTTATACCCGCATAAAAGCGCGTTACCCGGATGCGACTGGTCCTTTGATTATCCATAGGTTGGATATGTCGACGTCAGGTTTGTTGATCTTGGCGCTCACGGCGGAATCAAACAAGCATATTCAGAAGCAGTTCATTAATAGAACCGTAGAGAAACGCTACACCGCTTTGTTAGATGGCGAGATAACGGGCGAATCTGGCAATATCAGCCTTCCTTTGCGCGGCGACATCACGGACAGACCAAGACAACTGGTTTGTCACCAACACGGCCGAAATGCAGAGACCCATTGGCAAGTGGTTAGCACTCACAATGGCAAAACCAAGGTTCACTTGTACCCTAAAACAGGGCGAACCCACCAGCTGCGAGTGCACTGTGCTCATCCATTAGGGCTTGGTGTACCTATTCGTGGTGACGACTTATACGGATACAAACGCGAGCGCTTACACCTGCACGCTGGCTACTTAAAGTTGATTCACCCGACAACCGGTGAATGGATGGAGTTTGAAGTGCCTTCCGAGTTCTAAACTCTAACTTATCGAGCTAAGACTCTTATCTCACTCAATATTTAATCTCATAAAACGCATCAAGGTTCTACAACTGCTTAAGGTATAGAACCCTGATATTTAATTTTAATGTGATTATCACAGTTCATTAGCATACTTTAGTTACTGAGTTCAATACTGCAGACGCCTAGCCCATCACATCTTTGCGCTGGTCAACACATTCGAAAGAGCCCATTTCGAACTCGCGACAGATCCATGGTCGGTTTTCGTAGATAGTACACATCAGTGTTTCTCTATCTACCGCAGAACACCAGCCGTCGTCTAAGCGCTTCATGGTTTCACCGCCCCATTCATCATAAGCGATGTGCTCTTCAGGTACGCCCGTATCTGTGATGATCATAACCTCTAAACGACAACAGCATGCCTGACAATTTGCACAGATTACTTCGGGTTCGGTTACGTTCTTTATATCTATCGTCATAAGTGACTACACTGCTAAATTTTGCGTATAGTAATCGAAACCGCCCGCTACGGCTAATAAAGATAGTGCGGCGCGGCGTTTTCATTGATGTAGAAATAACAAAGGGCGCTGTGATTCACTCACAACACCCATAATATTTCGACTTTTCAGCGCGGCTTATCGCCACAGGCTCTATTTAGAACAGGCTCGCGAAGAACAGCTTAACGTAGTCTATTAAACGTTTGAACAAACCGCCCTGTTCAACCGCTTCAAGCGCGATCAAAGGCTGAGTTTGAACATCTTCGCCATCAACGGTGTAATGAACCACACCTAGAGTTTGACCTTCTGCAATTGGCGCTTTCAGTTCAGAGTTAAGCTCGATAGATGCAGTCAGCTTTTTACTGTCTGACTTAGGCAACGTAATGAACGTGTCTTCTGCCACACCTAATTTCAATGTGTCTTGCTCACCAAACCATACCTTCTCTTCAGCCACTTGATCGCCGCCTTTATGCGGGTTTAGTGTATCGAAGAAACGGAAACCGTAGCTCAACAGCTGTTTGCTGTCTGATTCACGGCTCTTAACGCTTGATGCACCCATCACAACCGCGATAAGTCTCATCTCACCTTGTGTCGCTGAACTCGCCAAACTGTAGCCAGCACCAGAGGTGTAGCCCGTTTTCATGCCATCAACGGTTAAGCTTCTATCACGCAACAAGCCATTACGGTTATGTTGAGTGATGCCGTTGTAACTGAAAGAGCGTTCGCTGTATAAGCCATACACATCCGGTAAATCACGAATAATGGCACGACCGAGTAACGCGATATCGTAAGGAGTCGAATAGAGGTCGTCTGCATCCAAACCATGTGCATTGGCAAAATGGGTGTTTTCTAGCTTCAGAGAGGTAGCCCAAGAGTTCATCAGGTCAACGAATGCATCTTGTGAGCCTGCAACATGCTCTGCAATCGCAACGCTAGCATCATTACCGGATTGAATAATCAAGCCACGATAAAGATCCATCATTGCTACATCGGTGTTTACTTCGATGAACATTTTTGAAGAGTCTGGGAAGTTCTTCGCCCACGCGTTCTCACTGATTCGTACCTGATCATCAGCAGAGATGTTGCCTCGCTTCATCTCTTGACCTGCCACATAGCTGGTCATCAGTTTGGTCAAACTCGCTGGGTTTAACTTAGTGTGTGCGTTTTTTTCTACCAGCACATCACCAGAATTAAAATCAATTAACACATACCCTTTTGCGCCTAGGCTGGGTGGGCTTGGTACTATAGAAGGTGCTGCGATAGCTGCATTACTTACTATCGCGGCGTTACTTACAATGAATATACTTAATAGAGGGAGAGAGTATTTGGAAAACAGTTTCATTGAATCAAACCTAAGTTAACGTTTTGAGCAGTATAGACAAATGCTAGCAAAAGAAGCGCGAACTTTACGTTGCTTTACGTATTTGTACCATTCGTTACAAATAAAAAAGTATAATCTGCGATCTGACCATATTTTCCACAACTAATATTTACTCCACAAATGCATTCAACGCCTAATGCTATCGCTCAGGCATGCGTCTAAATAACATTTCAACAAAGCCAGTAATACGCTGTTTGCTCTCGCTTGGCTCTAAATCAGGTTGGATTCCAGACTGTGCTAATGCTTGCCATTGTACGACCTCTGAGTTAGGTACGAAAAACGCAATGTACAACGACCCTTTCTCCGCGACTTTACCTTCACCATCGTAAAATGGCACACCAGTAGATAGCTTAATCGCATCGAAGATAGACTCATCGTTCAGTTCCGATTCTTCCGCTAATCCAAAGCCTACAACAACATCACCGACACCATCCTGCTTTAACTGATAACCTTTACTTGAGAGCTGTTCTTGAATCGAATCACGCACTAAATCGGTTACCACGGTTTCATCGTATTTTTGAGAAAGGTAAACCTTTTCTGACTCAGGGTGCCAGGAGTACGTCATCACGCCGTGTTTCATGAAACCAAAGTCACCGCTAGTGACCACACCATAATTGTGTGTGGGTGGTATTTCTTGCGTAGAGCATGCGGTCAGCCCAATAGCCATCAAAGCCAATAGTGCTGCTTTTTTTATGCTTTTTGTTGCACAAATGGATCGTTTTATCATTCGAGGCTTCCTTACCTATATAAGAATAACTATCAATTCAACCTCCAACATAAATAGTAATTATGTTAATAGAAAGGTCATTAAACGTTTGCGTAATCGCTAACCTTCACCTCTGTCTGTTTTGGGGGTTTAATCACAAAAACAGAGTTGGTATAGTTCTCCCCGTTAAACAAAACCAGACCATTCGAGGCACGGAGCTTCCTCAATCATCTCATGAAGAGAAGAATTGGTACCGACAAAGTATCGGCAAATTTAAGAGGGTCAAACAATGGAATTCAATATGGTTGAAATTTTAGGTTACGCTGCGTCTATTATGGTCGCAATTTCATTAACAATGAAAGATATCGTTCGTCTGCGTGTCCTTAACTTTATTGGCTGTGCACTCTTCACAGCATACGGCATCATGATTGACGCATGGCCAGTTGCAGCCACCAACGGCTTTATCGCTTGTGTAAACATCTACTTCCTTGCAAAAATGCAAAAGGAAAAAAAAACGGAAGCGATGAAAGCAGCGAAAGCTTAAATTAACGATTAGCCTTTCAAATAATTCTGAAAAAGCCCAAATAGAGCGATCTATTTGGGCTTTTTTGTGTTTGTCGTTCTCAAGAGCTCGATTTGTGTGAACAAAACTTTTCAATTCAATGAGGCTTTCAACCGATCACATGTAAGCAACGTGATATTCGTTCTCTCGATACGCTTGAGTGTTGTTACGTCCACTCTCTTTTGCTTGATAAAGCGCTTTGTCGGCTTTATCGATAGCGGTTTCAATGTCAGTCAGTGCTTGAGCATGGCAACAACCAGCGCTGATTGTTACTGGCGACACTAAGCCTTGAAGTTGCTCAACACATAACCGTAACGCCTCTGATAATTCGAATAACTCATGTTCATCACAATCAAACGTCACCAAAATAAACTCTTCACCGCCATAGCGTGCAATCAAACGACGACGGTTAACAAATCTCTTCAGTGATTTTGCGACCTCACAGATAACCCTATCGCCTTGAGCATGACCATATTGATCGTTCACCCGCTTGAAATGGTCAATATCCAGCAAAATGACACCGACATTTGTTAGCGGATAAGGCGACCTTTGAGTAATTTTCAGTTTTAGCTGCTCGATAAAACTCCGTCGGCTAGGAAGGCCTGTGAGGTAATCGAGGCTCGCAACATCCAATATTTTGAGATGACGATGCCGCAGGTAAAGCACCAGAACAACAATGATACTCAGTAGACTAACAACCAACGTCATCAAACTTGCCAACAATAAGCTGTGGTTCTTGTTGAGCTCTTGTTCTAAGACACCAGCAGAAATAACCCAATTAAGATACGGATAAAACTTGTAGAAGATGTTTTTACTCGTCGTGCCATCTGCCGTAGAGATAGAGTAACTAAAGTGACCTTCAGGTTCATCGGCGACTTTATCGATAAGCAACTCTGAAGAGTCATCAATCAAGGTTTTTAAGTGCTCGTGTTCAAAGTTAGGTTGAAGGACTAACGTGCCTTGTAAATCAACGATATATACATAGCCACTATCGCCATACGAGTACTTTCTCAATTTGTCTTTAAGTGCTTCGAGATCAACCAGGTACATCAGTTCATCTTTATAGGTGGTCGCCACCAATGTATTGCCACTCGGTAGCCTCACTGAATATGCGACCTTCGCACGCTTGCCAACTTCATGTGGATTGGCGTGCGAGTATTGGGTCATTCCAGACTGTAAGCTCAGTTGTTGTTGAATATGGGTTAAATGCGCGCGATTTTTCCCTTGTAAAAACGGGTGATATAGATGAATACCTTGTGGTGACATCAGGTAGATATAACCAGACTCTCCAATCACCAATTCGTTGGCAATTCGAATGACTTCTTCAACTTCTTGTTCTGGAGAGACACGCAGTGCGTGAGAGGCGACGGTATCAGTCACACCTTTTAGATAGGTTTTGATCGCTTCGTTGACTGTGGTGTCTACGATGTCGTAACTCGCGTTCACAATAGTACGAAAGAAGAATTGGTTGGAATCTAATAATGATTCTTTCGTCCGGTTGAATTGAACAGCAGAGAGGATCAGAGAAACTACGGCCAGCACAATTGAGAAACTAAGAATGTATTTACGTCTGACTTTCAAGATTACCCCATAGCTTTCTAATTTTAGGTAACGCTATTTTTTGTTATAGGCAGACTGTTTTATATCATACTTATCTTTTTTACTGAACGAGTGTCGATATTCTGAGAGGTTTCTATACGCAATCTGTGACTTATAGCAAAAACGCCGAACTGGATTCAGTTCGGCTTTTTGATTTTACGTCTAGATTGATTACTTAATTGATACTAATTCCTGATAAATAGACTTAAAAGCATTTGTGTTTATTACCTATTACTACACTCTATTGTCTATAAATAGTTTGCTTAGCATTAAATTAAGAACAAACTTGAGTCCAGCTACCATCGCTACCCGGTTCAGAACTTGTCCACCAGTTTGCTTGGTAAACACTACCGTTGTGAACCACTTGGTCTCCTGTGTTTGCATGGCTTGGGTTACCTGCCCAATCTTTCTGAGGTAAGTCTGGGTAAACCGCTAAACCTGCCGTATCACATGTACCTGGATTGGTGCCACCATCGCCAGGGTTACCGCCACCTGAACTGATATCACCTAATGGTAGATCTGGCTGCTCGAAGCTAAACGCGTAATCAACGCCACCGACATTCACCGCGTAGTTAGCAGGGCCAGAAATTGGCAAGTAATACACCATGTCTAACTCATACACACCGCCAGCAGGAAGATCTTCCCATGTCGGCAACGTAAACGCCACTCGGTGCATGGTTCCATCTAGTCCACCGATGTTATCCGCGCGAGTATGACCTGAAGCAATCACGGTCAAACCACCACCCGATTGATCTTTCGCGTTATCAGGTGCAGATACTGGGATATCGAATTGGAACTCAGTTCCACCCGGAAGAGCTTGCCCTGTGTTGTTCGTGAACGTGATCTTAGGGTTGATTGGGTAGTTTTGGTCACCGACTTTGAAGCCACCAACCGATACCGCGATATCTAGCGCTTCTGTTGGAATAGCACCCGTCGCTACTTTGTTTCCATATGGTGTTGCAGACTTAAACTTATCGTAGATAGCTTTCGTCATGGTGTTACCCATGTGGAACTCACCGTTACCGCTGTTACACGCTTGCTCAGTCGTATCGATAGAGCTTCGGTTGCCATTCGCATCGAGAACATAACAGTTATAATCCCCTGCTAGTTCCCAGAACATAATGCCGCCGATCTCTTTGTCGATAACGTAGTCCGCTTTCACGTCGATAGACTGTTTATCTTCTGTTGAAAGGAATACGCCCTTCTCTGCGTTCCACAACCAAGGGGCAACCGCCACACTGTCGTAGTTTCTCGTGTAAGTGCCCGTTAGAACATCTGAAGGATCATTCACAGGATCAAGCTTGTAAGCTTCAGCGTAAGAGCCCCAAATACCCTTCTCTAGGTTCTTCGCGTGCCACATAGGGTTAGAACCCGCGCCCATTTCGTTACCTTTTGGATCGGTATCGTGCCACATGTTGTCGATACCAATAGCGCCATGGCCACAGTTGTTTTTCTCGCCTTCACCCGTACCCGCTGAACATTCAGATTGGTTTGGCAGTGCTGCTCGGCCCCAAAGACCATTCCCACCACCCGTTACGCCTTGCCAACCACGAGTGTAGTAAGGCACACCGATGTTAATACGGCCTGCTGGCATAGAACCACGGAAGTAATGGTAAGCCCAATCCGTGTTCAGATAACCAATACCACCGTAAGCCGCCGTGTCGTATACGTTCCACTGCGCTAGCTCTGAATCTTTACCCGTATCAAACAAGGCTGCGTTATGACCTACGTGATCGTTCCACGCACCGTGAAGGTCGTAAGACATGATGTTTACGTAATCGAGGTACTTGGTTACATCGAATGTTTCCATACCGCGTAATAGGTAACCAGAAGAAGGCGCTGCGATCGTTAACATGTAGTGATTGCCATCTTGCGCAGACGCCGCATCGAGCTTCTCACGTAGCACTTTCATCAACACTTGGTACGACGCCCACAGGTATTGACGACGCGGCTCCATGAAGTCTTTGTCGTATGGGTTACCTGCGCCAGCCATAGAAGTTGGGTATTCGTAATCGATATCTAGACCATCGAACTGGTACTTACGCAGCATTTCGACCGCTGAAGTCGCGAATGTTTCGATACCTTGATGGTTGATAGAACCATCAGCATTGGTCGTCATGGTGTAGAAACCACCATCAGCCACGCGGCTGCCATCAGTCGCGAAGTGACCACCTGTTTCAGCCCAACCACCGATTGAGATTAACGTTTTCACGCCGTGTTTTTTCTTCGCTGTCGCTAATGCACCGAAGTGACCTTTGAAGCCTAATGCCGGATCAACTTCCACACCCGGCCACTCTTTACCAACCGCTGCGTTATTTGGATCGTTTACATCACCGACGTTTACTTTGCCATCTGAACCGATGCTCACGAAAGCGTAGTTAATGTGTGTGAGTTGTTCCCAAGGAATATCATTTACTAGGTAAGCAGCTTGTGGGTCATCCCCTGCACGCCAACTTGTGAAGTAACCAATGACACGACGGGGATGGTCTGCGCCCATTTTCTCACGGCCTTCATCATCGTAAATTGTACAGTAAGGAACATCGACACCTTGAGTTTGATATAAGCCATCAGGGCGACATGTGCTCACTGTTGGAGCGCCGTTCACGGTCAAAGATGCCAACGCAGAATCTGCAGTCGCACCTTGGTCGTCTGTTGCTTTCGCGTAAACCGCTAAAGAACCCGCTTGAGTTGTTGTGTAATCTAACGTGTAAGGGCTCGTTGCAGCAGTGCCCACAAGAGCACCCGCTACGTAGAAATCAACCTTATCAACCGTGCCATCGCTATCTGCTGCCGTTGCTGTCAGTGTGACTACACCACCAACATCAACAGATGTCACTGAAAGTGCAACTGAAACTGTCGGTGCTTCATTCCCTGGTTGTGCTGAATCAACAGAAACAGAAACCGCACTTGCAACACTTGCTGCGCCTTCATTATCCGTTGCAACAACAGAAACCTGATGATTACCCGACGTTGCAGCCCAAGTCGCTTCGAAAGGTGCCGCTGTGACTACCGCAACAGATGCGCCATCAACAAAGAACTCAACCGAAGCCACACTGCCATCAGAATCTAGTGCTGTTGCACTCAATACAACATTATCGCCTTCAGTAATCACGTCAGAAGCAGAGGGTGCCGTTAATGAAGCCGTTGGTACTTCATTTGGCGTACCGCCACCTCCGCCACCACTACACACATCAATCTTTTTCCATTGTGCATAGTCACCCTCAAATTGGCTCGGGTTGTTATTTTGATTCCAGTAATTCGCTGAGTACGCGCTGCCGTCATGTGAAACCTGATCACCACCGGTGTACACCGTGGCGGAATCCCACGCTTCTAACGTTGAACAATCCACAGCCGCGTAGCTGTTGAACGCCATTAAGCATGACGCGGTGAGAGTACTGAGTGTAAAAACCTTCTTGGCCACTCTTCCTTGGTTTAGGTGCATGTTAGCTGTCCCTTAAGTTATTGTTTCAAGATGCTTAATTTAAGTGTCATATTTCTCATCACTTAAATCTCTTCGCAAAACAACTGTAGGTAACAGTGCCAATTTAACACCTAAAATATTCGATATTTATAAAATGACTCGCATTAATTTGTTTATAGCATGCAATGAGTCGACACTTATTTTGCACGAACAACTAATATTAAATTTATTTCGGTACGCTAAAAAATATCGCCTAATTCGTATCCTTAATTACAAAACTCTATTCATATCTGCTTTATTTGTTCGTTCTGAAATTTCGTTTTAAAACTAACCAAAAGGGATTGATTTCGCCGTAGAACTGATTTCTTTTCTAAATTTGCCCACTTTTTCTTAACAATTGTGGTAGTATCGCGGATTTTTTTGACGAACCTCACATTTCCAATGCAAGTGTGGGAGAAATACATAGGCTCGAAAGAGCCAAATATAGCGAAGAAATAATGTCCAACTTGACGCAAGTCGCCAACGAAAACATCAACGCAGAATCTACTTCTATCGATTTCAATAAAGCTCAATCTTTGGGTGAAAAACTGGAACTCGGAAACCCAGTCTTTTGGCTTAGTGGCAGTTTTTTAACCCTCTTTGTCATCCTAGCCTTCACCAACACCTCCGTGTTGTCCGAACTTGTAAACATCGGCTTTAGTTATTCAACTAAGTGGTTCGGTGCTTTCTGGCAAGTCCTACTACTTCTCAACTTCATTATCGGTTTAGTGCTTGCACTAGGTCGCACCGGCCACGTTCGCTTAGGAACGCTTGCCCTACCTGAAATGACCACCTTTAAATGGATGTCTATCGTCCTATGTACGCTGCTAGCCGGCGGTGGTGTGTTCTGGGCAGCCGCAGAGCCTATCGCTCACTTTGTTTCAGCTCCGCCACTGTATAGCAACGCAGATCCTCAAGCGATGGCGTTCAATGCTCTATCACAATCTTTCATGCACTGGGGTTTCCTTGCATGGGCAATCTTAGGTGGTTTGTCTTCCATCGTGTTAATGCACTTGCATTACGACAAAGGCCTTCCTCTTAAGCCTCGCACTCTGCTTTACCCAGTACTTGGCGACAAAGCGATTAACAGTTGGGTTGGTAACGTTGTCGACGCATGCAGCATCGTGGCTGTAGCCGCAGGTACTATCGGCCCTATCGGCTTCCTTGGCCTACAAATCAGCTACGCACTGAGCGAACTGTTTGGCATTTCAGACAGCTTTGCAACTCAAAGTGTTGTTATTATCTTTGCTATCGCAATGTACACGCTTTCTGCTTTGAGCGGCGTGAACAAAGGTATCCAACTGGTAAGCCGTTACAACATCATCTTGTCTGTGTGTCTAATCGGCTACATCCTTCTTGTTGGCCCAACGAGCTTCATCGTTGATGGCTACCTGCAAGGTATGGGCGAAATGGTTGATAACTTCATCCCAATGGCGCTATACCGCCAAGATACAGCATGGCTAGGTGGCTGGACTGTGTTCTTCTGGGGTTGGTTCTTAGGTTATGGCCCAATGATGGCGATCTTCATTGCTCGTATCTCACGTGGCCGTACTATTCGCCAAATGATCGTTTCTATTAGCATCGTTGCACCGCTTGTAACGTGTTTCTGGTTCAGCATCGTTGGTGGTAGTGGTCTAGCGTTTGAATTAGAGAACCCAGGTGTGATCTCTAGTGCGTTCGAAGGCTTCAACCTTCCGGCGGTTCTTCTAGCAATTACCGCGCAACTGCCGTTCCCAACTCTGATTGCAATTCTGTTCCTGATCCTGACGACCACGTTCATCGTGACAACAGGTGACTCAATGACTTACACCATCAGTGTGGTAATGACGGGTACGACAGAGCCAAACGCAGCGGTACGTACTTTCTGGGGTATCATCATGGGTGCGGTAGCGATCGCACTTATCTCAATGGGTTCAGGCGGCATCTCCGCTCTACAGTCGTTCATTGTAATCACAGCGGTTCCGGTATCGTTTATCTTGCTCCCGTGTCTATGGCACGCGCCGAAGATCGCGAAGCAGATGGCAAGAGATCAAGGTATCGCTTAATACCTGACCCGATTTAGTTTCGGGTAGCGTAGAACACTAAAAAGCCACTCAAGTGATTCACCTGAGTGGCTTTGTTTTATCTGTTCGTTACTTCTATCTACGAAGCTTATTTCAATCGATAGTTCGGCTTATTGAAACTTTTCACCCGCAGCAACCATAAACGACATCTCAACCAGTAGCTCAGGATTAGCAAGTTCTGCTTTCACGCATGCACGGCTTGGCGCGCAGCCTTCAGGGAACCACGCTTCCCAAACTTCATTGAGTGCATCAAAGTTAGCGAAATCCGTGAGATAAATAGTCACTGACAATACGCGAGATTTGTCGCTGTCTACCAAACTCATCATTTCTTCGGCTTGTTCGAAGATTTGCTGAACCTGACTCTTAATTCCTGCTGTTGTATCCGTCTCTGCCACTTCCACAAAGCTTGCAATACCGTTAAAAACAGTTACATCAGACCAACGTTTGGTCGGGTTAATTCTATGAATTTTCACTGGTTATACTCTTCTTATAATTAGGGTGAACATCAGCGTAATCTAATCCAAATCATGAATATTGAAAACAAAAATTAGAAAGCTCGCGTTACCTTTTGAACAGCACTATCGCCTACCCATTGCTTTGGTTCTCAACATTACTAGCCTTTAAGTTCCTAGGAACAAATTGCTCAAACCACTCTCGATTTTCGACCTCAAAATCCAAAAGCGCACTCGCGTCATTCGGTTGAAGTAAGTGTAAAAATACATCCATGACAAATACTCTAATGTTTCCCTAAAAAGCCGCACCTTATGATTCATGAATCGTGGCTTATTAATTTACGGTAAGTCTCTTAATTTCTTGGCTGGGTTGCCGGCGTAGATACCTTTTTCGGTGATGTCTTTCGTTACCACACTGCCCGCGCCGATTACTGCATCTTCACAAATGCTCACCGACAGAACCGTGGCATTAGAACCAATCGTGACGTTGTCAGCTATCAAGGTACGACCCCAGCTTTCAGGATTAGGATCTGGCCTGCCCTCTTTGAATAAATCGTTGGCAAACATGACTCCGTGACCAACAAAGCAGTCACTTCCAATGGTCACATACTCACAGATAAATGTGTGAGATTGAATCTTACTTCTCGCACCTATCACGGTGTTCTTTTGAATCTCAGCAAAGGGCCCAACGAACACATCATCTTTAAGTTCACAACCATAAACGTTGCTTGGTTCGATGATAGTGACATTCTCGCCACAGGTAATATCAGTAATCTGCGACTTTAATACTCTTGGACTTGCCATACTTCACTTCCTCTCGACATTAGCGTCACAATTTAACCTAAGCGATTGTGCCGTAAGCATTAAAGTGCATCAAATCGAAATATTGAGAGTTAGCAATGGATCAAAAATTCTGCATAAATTAAAACAGCCCCACCAACACAACTGACAACAGCACCCCACCGATAAAACTTGGGGCGTGGAATGGCCGAACTTTAGATCTAAAGTACTCTTTTTGAAGGTCTTCTTGGTAAGTTTTAATGGCGAGTTCTTTTACGTAGTTATTTTGCATAATAAGCTCCTTCTTAATCAGTAAGAGAAGCTTAAGACTTGAAGTTAGGTTGAGGTAAAGCAAAAAATCAGATTAATTGAACACTTTATTTTTGTTACTCGAGGATTACCCTGAACACATCGTTATTCACACCGCCAACATCTACTAACTCTCCCGGCTTCATTAGAAGCGAGGTGTTCAGCTGTCGTGTTGATCGTGGCTCTTTTGTTTCTCGAATCACTAACATATCGACAAAATAACCTAAGTCTTGCTTTGATATTGAGCCCGAAAACGTAACGCTTTCAACCCTATCGGCAAGGACTGAATTGAATGTTTTATCCTCTAAAACACCCGCAGATATAGATGTATCACCATAAAATAGCGTGATGGTTGTTGGGTCGGGTACCAACTCTTGATTGGACGAACACCCTATTAGGGTAAGGCATAGCAGTAAAATGGCTCGAAATTGCATAAACTGGTTTTCTTTATTACGTTAAGCGTCTGTTTTTCATATTAAAACACTTCAACCTTATAAATACCATGTTTACAGGATAAGCTTAGGTGTGTCGCTTCGATGGACTTGAGTAATGAGGTGAACGGATCAGATCTCGGCCTGTTGAGTTTGCTCCCTATTTAGAAGCTAAACCGAGATCTAATCGATATTATCGAGAAGGGTTCAATTGATTTATGCAACAACGTCTTGTGGAGGTGTCCCTTCACAGTTAGAAACGACAGCATCAATTTGTACTAAAGCATTCATTGGGATTTCTGAAACCCCTACTACCGTTCTTGCAGGCAGCTCAGCGCTAAAGAATGTGGTGTAGATTTCGTTTACCGTATCAATATCTGAAATATCCTTAAGTTGAATATTAATTTTCACCGTATCGTCCATGCTATGGTCAACGCTTTCTATTATCGCCTTAATATTGTTTAAACATTGTTCAGCTTGTTCTTTTACACCACCAGCAACAATTTCATTTGTTTTCGGGTCTAAAGGTAATTGTCCTGAAATATGATTGTAGTGAGAGAAAGCCACTGTATGCGAATAAGGCATAAATGGCGCAGCATCGGTATTATTAGCTTCAATAACCAGTAAGCAAGTGTCTTCTGGTAATTGCGGCGGTGTACCGTCGCCATGTGAAACGGATGTATCAATTTGAATTAAAGCACCCATTGGTAATTCAGCGGCATTAACAACGGTACGAGCAGGAACGTAGCTTGGGAAGAATTTAGCACATACTTCATTTACCACTTCCGCATCTGCGATATTTTTTAGGTAGATAGTCGTTTTAGCCACATCATTCATTACATGACCGATGCTTTCTAGAATAGCTTTGATGTTTGATAGACATTGTGCAGTTTGCGCTTCGATACCACCATCAACTAGCTCACCTGTGGTTACATCTATAGGCAACTGAGCTGAAAGATTGTTGTAGTGAGAAAAGGCGGCAGTCTGTGTGGACACAGCACTTTGAGGCGCATTATCCGTATTTCTTGATACCTTAATTAGCGCGCAAGGTGCTTGTGGTTTAGTGCCTTCACCGTTAGAAATGAGAGCATCCATTTGAACCAGCGCATCGCTGTTTGGCAGCGCAGCGACACCCACGACAGTGCGTGTTGGCAGACTGTTGTGGAAGAAGCTTTTGTAAACTTCATCAATAGCATCGATATCAGAAATATTCTTAACGAAAACATGAATCTTCACGACATCATCCATAACATGGTCGATGCTTTCAACAATCGCTTTAATATTATTCAAACATTGTGCTGCTTGATCTTTAATATCACCGATGACTATTTCACCCGTTTTAGGGTCAATCGGAAGTTGAGCAGAAAAGTTGTTATAATGAGAAAAAGCGACCGTTTGTGTAGATACAGAATTAATTGGCGCGTTTTCAGTGTTTCTTGAAATTTTAATGATATCGCTACTCATCGGTATTATCCTTTTAATAAAATAGGTATACGTATTTATATTTAACAATCGTATTTGGAAGAATGATTAAAGTAGCGCCATGTTAAGTGAATTATTTTAGGGTAAACGTGATACCCGTCAGACTCTAAGGTGACTATAAATCAGCAAGTTACAGAATAATTAGTCATCAAACGACTAATTATCCGTCGTGCTAGGCTTTATCAACTGCTAAATTATCTTTAATTTTAAGTCTATTCAATAATCCTGAATACTCTCTCTGATAGTACGGTGAGTAATTCCAGAATTTTAGATAATATTTGATAGGTTGTTCACACTAAAACTTCGTTAATAGCTAAGTTAGTGAGTTTCTCCCCTATACCTGTGCATAAACTCTTAGGCTATTTAATTAATTATTTTCGAGAGCTTATTTTATATAAGTACGTTAATAATATATTCGAGAATCAAATACCTACAATCTGACAATGCCTATGAGTAGATACATTTACTCATATAATTCAACAAATATGAGCAATCGTCACCATAGCTTTTGGCATTATAGCTCTCAACACATAGTTTCGTTGAAAGAAGAACTAAACCGCTCTTGGAGTAGTATTGAAGTGGCGCTTAAATTCGCGACTGAATTGGGATGGGCTAGAATAGCCGACTCGACGTGCAGCATCGCTGATTCGAAGGCCTTCTAGTTGAATCAGCTCTTTGGCTTTGTTGAGCCTGACCTTCTTCAAATATTGAAGTGGTGACTCAAACGTCACATTACGAAATGCATTGTGAAAGGCAGACACACTCATGTTGGCTTCGTCAGCAAGCGATTGAACAGTGATGGTTTGGTCGTACTCTTCATGCACTTTAGACAGCGCTTTGGCGACACGTGCGTAATGGCCATCATGATGAGCTAAATCAAACAGTACACGCCCTTCTGAACCGGTTAATGCACGGTACACAATCTCTGTCACCATGGCATCGCCCAAGATGTTGGCCTCAATGTCACAATGCAGCGTTTTCACCAATCGGGTAAAGCTCTCTAGCATTTGCTCTTCCATTGGCGTCGATTCTAAGCCGCTCGAGTTCTGTTTGTGCTTGTTGCAGTAGCTCTCTAGAAAGCCCTGGTCTTCGAGCTTTTTGACTAAACTATGCAAGCGTTGAGAATCAATGCTTATCGACAAGCCAAGCAATGGTTCACCATTAACAGGCAAGGCTTCGCACTCTAACGGCATTGGCACACCTACCACAAGATAATCACCTGCAGCGTAAGTCACTGGCCTTTCGCCAATGTAGATGTTCTTTTTACCCTGTCCGAGCATGATAATGCCAGACTGGTAAGTAAATGGCTGACGCTGATTCCCGCCACTACTTCTATACAACCACACGCCGCTAATTTCAGTTTCTCTGATCCCTTCGAGATCATCCCAACCTTTGTGTTCTACATAAGACTGTAATAACTGAGCGAGTGTTTTCATAAGTGGCGACTTTCCATTCTAAGTGCTAAGAGTAAGTAAGCTAAAGCAGAGGAAGAATATCAAGTTTGTAGAAATAGGCAATTTATTTGGAGGAACAGCTCTTCATTGACCTAGATTACTGTACTAATATGCAAATATAGAAATTGAGCAATAAACCAAAATAACAAATTTCGCTTTACACAAGGAATCTCTGATGCAATTTACTTACGTTAACCCTACTGTTATCCATTTCGGCCAAGGCCAAATCAACGCTATCAGCCAAGCGGTTGATACTTCGAAGAAAGTACTGGTCATCTATGGTGGCGGTTCAATCAAGAGCAACGGTGTTTACGACCAAGTTGTAGAATCTTTGAAAGATCACTCTTGGATCGAGTTCTCTGGCGTTGAAGCAAACCCTACCAAAGAGACGCTAGACAAAGCAGTCGCTCTTGTTAAAGAAGAAAACGTAGAATTCATTATCGCTGTTGGCGGTGGTTCAGTAATCGACGGCTCTAAGTACGTTGCTGCAGCGGCTAAATATGACGGCGACGGTTGGGACATCCTAACGGGCAAACACCAAGTAACTGAAGCGACGCCAATCGGTGCGGTACTGACACTTCCTGCGACAGGTTCTGAATCTAACATGGGTGCGGTAATCACGCGTAAAGCGACTCAAGAGAAACTGGCATTCATGAACCCTGCAGTACAGCCTAAGTTTGCGGTTATGGACCCAGATGTAATGAAGTCTCTACCTGAGCGCCAGCTGATCAACGGATTAGTTGATGCGTGGGTTCACGTATGTGAGCAATACATCACGATGCCAACAGACGCAATGGTTCAAGACGGTTACGCAGAAACACTGCTTAAGAACCTACTTGTACTGGGTAAGCAATACGACGAGCGTGACAACGATGCATGGCGTGCAAACCTAATGTGGACAGCAAACCAAGCGCTTAACGGCCTGATTGGTACAGGTGTTCCTCAAGATTGGGCAACTCACATGATTGGCCACGAATTCACTGCACTATGGCACGTAGACCACGCACGTTCGCTTGCGATTGTTCAACCTTCACTACTTCGTAACCAAATCGAAGCGAAACGTGGCAAGCTAGAGCAAATGGGTCGTAACGTATTTGGCTTAGAAGCGGGTGCTGATTTAGCAGAACGCACAATCGCTGCAATCGAAGCGTTCTACCACAGCCTAGACGTAGCAACCATGTTCGACGGCTACGAAACAAACAAAGCAACGGCGATTGACAATGTTGTTGCTCAACTTGAATCACACGGCTACCTACAACTTGGTGAGAACCAAGCAATCACGCCAGAGAAAACACGTGAGATTCTAGAGTCTGCGATTCACTAAGAATCGGGAAAATAGAGAGAAAGTAAAGATATTGGTCATACAACGATGAATTTTCACATCTGACTGAACCCATTACTTTTTTCTTTCGTACAACAGAAGCAGCGTTCATTTTGGGCGCTGCTTTTTAATTTGCCCTACAAGATGCTATTAAATTCTCATAAGTCCCTAATTTTATGTGCAATCATATTTCTATATTGTTAAGGTAAACCTGTCTCTTTACTAGGTATGAACAACGATTTGAACAATCTCAAGGAAATGGTTAAGTTTAAGTCACTTAACAAGTGGTATGGTGATTTTCATGCCCTAAAGGATATCGATTTAAATATTGAACAAGGAGAGATAGTGGTGATTTGCGGGCCGTCTGGTTCGGGTAAATCAACCTTGATCCGTTGTATCAATCAGCTAGAACCTTTCGAAAGTGGCGAACTTTCCGTGCTAGAAAAAGTACTCCCGGGTAAGTTCAACACACCGGGCCAAGTCGGAATGGTGTTTCAGCACTTTCATTTATTCCCCCATCTTACCGTGCTTGAGAACCTTACTCTTTCTCCAATTCGTACGCTTAAAAAAAGCAAACAAGAAGCCGAAAAAATAGCAATGCACTATCTCGAGCGTGTGCACATTGCAGAACAAGCCAACAAATACCCAGTGCAACTTTCTGGCGGTCAGCAACAACGCGTGGCTATCGCCCGTTCCCTGTGTATGAAGCCGGAATTACTCTTGTTTGACGAACCCACTTCAGCGCTTGATCCGGAGATGATCAACGAAGTGCTCGATGTGATGGTTGAACTGGCGAGCGAAGGCATCACTATGGTGTGTGTGACCCACGAAATGGGCTTTGCAAAACAAGTGGCCGACCGCGTTATCTTCATGGATGAAGGACAAATTGTGGAATCGAATACCCCACAAGCGCTCTTTGAAAACCCTCAACATGAACGTACTCAAGCGTTCCTAAATCAGATCCTGACTTATTGATGTTGATTCGAATTATTAAACCAGCCCTTTCCGCTCTAATACAAATTGTTGTACTAGTGGCCGCTGTTGTCTGGATTCTCGATTCTGGCGCACAAACCATGGGATACAGCTGGCAATGGGAGCGCGTGCCGGACTATATTGCTTTCTATGAAGATGGCGAATGGTGGCCTGCAGAGTTAGTTGAAGGGCTACTGGTTACCATCAATATCTCTCTGATTTCTTTGGTTGCAACGCTGGTGATTGGCTTAACCACAGCCCTATTGCGAAACTCCAATTCGGTGGTTGGACGCACCTTAGCCACCAGCTATGTTGAGTTGATTCGTAACACGCCGTTATTAGTACAAATTTATTTGCTCTATTTTGTATTTGGCCCCGTATTAGGGCTGGATCGTTTTAGCACTGCCGTTTTAGCCTTGGCACTTTTCCAAGGCGCTTACACCGCCGAGATATTTCGTGCTGGTTTAAATGGTATTGCGAGAGGACAATTTGAAGCAGCTCAATCCTTGGGCTTATCAAAGACCTATACTTACTGGGATGTGATTCTTCCTCAGGTGGTGCAACGCACCTTGCCACCTTTGACCAATGAAGTGATCTCTCTTATTAAAAACTCTTCAATTGTGAGTGTCATGGCTATCTTTGACCTAACAACCGAAGCCAGAAACATAGTTTCTGAAACCGCGATGCCATTTGAGATTTGGTTCTCTGTGGCGATCATTTACCTTGCACTTACACTTTCACTTTCTGCCGTTGCAGCTTGGCTTGAGCATAAGCTCGGAGCTAACTGGCGAACACAATAAGGATTTATCAGCATGAAGCTATTTAAAACCGCAATTACAGCCCTACTTGCGCTTGCCGTCAGTTTGCCTGCACTTGCTTCTGAAACGCCTAACCTAGACAAAATAAACGAACGTGGCTCTCTACGCGTTGGTATGTCGACATTTGTTCCTTGGGCGATGCGTAACAAACAAGGCGATCTTGTTGGCTTTGAAATCGATGTAGCAAAACGTCTTGCTGAAGATTCTGGCTGGAAAGTTGAATTCGTACCGACGGCATGGGATGGCATTATTCCTTCTCTACTTTCGAACAAGTTTGATGTAATCATTGGCGGTATGTCTATCACTGAAGCTCGCGCTAAAAGCGTATTGTTCACTGAACCTTACTCGCACTCTGGCGTTCAACTGGCAGCGAATAAAGAGCTAGCAGAAGGTTTTACACAAATCTCTGATTTTGATTCTCGCCGTGTAAAAATTGCAGCGCGTCGTGGTGCATTCACAGTGCAAGTAGCTCGTGAAACCTTCCCTAAAGCGAAAGTTCTACAGTTCGATGACGATGCTCAAGCATTCCAAGAAGTATTAAACGGCAACGCACACGCGGTTATCGCGTCTAGCCCGAAACCAGAACACGAAGCGATTAAAAACGCAGACACGCTATTTATTCCATTCGAAGAACGCCTATCAAAAGGTAATGAAGCATTTGCAGTTCGCCTAGGTGAAACTGACAAGACAGAATTCTTCAACGAGTGGATCAAAGCACGTACTGAAGACGGTTGGTTGAAAGAGCGTTACGAGTACTGGTTCTCTACTCTAGATTGGCAAGACCAGATTGCTCAAGGTCAGTAATCAACTGCCAATTAGACGCTAAAGAACCAATCAAGGCAGTACCTTGCTGGTACTGTCTTTTAAGAAACACCCGAGATAGCTATAAACTCATAGCCACTCTCACAGCATATTAATTATCATTGTTTAAACAGGAATGACGTGAGTAGTACTAGCGCATTATCAACGCCCAAGCCCAACCTTCACACGAAGCCTTGGTATCAACGCCTCAATCTATTAGATGGAGTGTTGTTTGCGATCATTTTCGCGTTCGCAGGTTGGCTTTATTATCGTTCCGCTGTTGGTATTAACTACCATTGGCGCTGGGAAGATGCGTTTACCCTGATTTTCATTCCGCCTTCTCAAGGCAATATTCCTTACTTTTTCCAAGGCTTGATCGCGACACTGCGCTTGAGTGTTTGGAGCATGGTTTTAGCACTCTCTTTTGGCACATTACTTGGCGTTGCTAGGCACTCTAAAATCGCTTTCTTCAGAACGCCTGCACTGATTTTTATCCAACTGGTTCGAAATATTCCACCACTGGTTTTTGTCTTCATATTCTATTTCTTCGTTTCTAACCAACTGATTCCATTACTTGGTTTAGAAAGTATCTTACGTGAACACAACGGCGAGATTAACGCTGTTCAAGCCTTTCTGTTTGGTCCTGCTAACCTTTGGGAAAACTTGGCGTCTGGTGTTATCTGTATTGGTTTGCTCTCTTCGGCTTACATCGCAGAAGTGATTCGAGCTGGCTTAGAAAGTATTCCTAAAGGGCAATGGGAAGCGGCCGATTCACTCGGCTTATCGGCGTTGTCTAAGTATCGATTTGTGGTTGGCCCGCAAGTATTAACGGCCATCACACCGCCTTTAGCAGGTCAGGCAATTTCTCTAGTAAAAGATACCTCGATTGTATCCCTGATTTCGATTCAAGAGATGACATTTGTTGGCACTGAAATGGCGAACTCTTCCGGTTTGATCTTCGAGATCTGGCTGATTGTTGGTGCGGTTTACTTCGCGTTATGTTTCACCCTTTCACGTATTTTCAAAGTCATTGAACAACGCTCGAGTGTTTACCTTAACCGCTAGTGTCATTGTTTATTTAGACGTGTATTCAAGCGTCTGTTAGATGTCAACATAGCCACCTAAGTCATAATATTCATCCACTTACCCTGATTGGTTTAACTCATTGACCAATCAGGATTAATTGCTTGAAAACTCTCTACTGAAACACAGCAAACCCATCATTTAGTCACTATACTTGAAGTATCAAATTCCATTGGATCTTCTCAAGGACTTCACTCAGCATGGACAATCATAAAGAAAGAGCTTTTTACGCCGTTGTTGGCGCATTGGTTGGAGACGCCGCTTCCATGGGGCTGCATTGGTTGTATGACCAAGAGAGGATCTTGCACGTGGCGGGTTTTGAACCAGAATTTCGCTCACCAAACCAGTTCGATTATCAAGACAAAGGCTACTTCGCCCACCAAGGTAAAACCGCTGGCGACCAATCACAATACGGTGCTCAGTTATTGGCGATGGTCGATAGCCTAGCCGATAATCAACACTACGACGAAGCGAGTTACATTAAGCACTTCCGTTTCTGGTTTGATTTTGGTGGCAGTTGGCAAGGTTACATTGATAAAGCGACTCGTATGAGCTTGCTGAACATACATAAACTAGAGCTAACAGAAGCTCCAATCACAGCCTGTGGCGCTGATGACACCCAGCTACCTGCTGTTTCAAAGCTAATTCCTTTAGTGGCGTGTACTTACACCTCTCACACCTTACCGGCAATGGTAGAGAGTGCGGTACGAGTGACCAACAACAACGACAAAGCCGTGGAATGGGCACAAGCCATCACCTTATTGGTTCAAGCGGCAATTCAAGGCAACTCTCCACTGCAATCGGTAGAAATGGTGCGACAAACTTGTAGCAAGTTCATACACGATCAAATCGACGAAGCACTGGCTGATCCTGAGCTTTCGATTACAGATGCCGCGAAGAAGTTTGGATTGCATTGTGAACTGAGTGCCGCGTTCCCCTTGCTGATTCGCATTATTGCAGGTGCTCAGAGTTATCAACAAGGCATTCGCGACAACATCTTATGTGGTGGTGACAGCTGCGGTCGTGCGATTGTAATTGGCGCGGTATTAGCGGCGTGTTTCTACGAAGGAGATGGCGAAATTCCAACCGAATGGCTAAAACAAGTCGAACTCAATGGTGGCGTGCTGTCTTTGCCTATTGAGTGATTTCCACAACAACGAACTAGAGCCTGACATAAGACAAGCACACTTCTAGGTCGGATGTCGTTCCTATAAAGTTGGAACACACTGCGATAACTCATTCTTCAGCCAAACAACAAACGGGCTTTCTGGCTCTTCATGGTTGCTATCTTGCGTGAGCAATATGTACTGGTGACCAGAAGGTACGAAGCCAAACGGCGCGATCAAGTTACCTCTTTCAAGATCGTCGGCGACAAGTGGATAAGACCCAAGCGCTATGCCTAACCCATCGACAGCCGCCTGAAAGCAAAAGTAGAAGTGTGCAAATGTTTGGTTCGCTCGAGCTTTTGACCACTCTCCACCATTAACTTTATCTATAGTGATAGCACCCCAATGACTCCAAGCACCTGGCCGTGTACTGCTGTGCAGTAATTTCACATCATCTAAGTTATCTTTTACCTGCTGCCAATAACCCGGGGAACACACAGGGCCTACCCACTCTTCAACTAGTGGTATCTGTTCGTAACGCTCGGTTAATTTAAAGTCATCTCGGCGAATCGCCATATCGAGCCCTGTCGCATTCAAGTTCACAGGCCCACCAGCAGTCGACAATCGAACATCAATTCCGGATTCGTTATAGAAATCACCGAGTCGAGGCATTAACCAACGCATGGTCAATGTGGGTTCGCATGAAACTTCCAACGCTTGATGATTCAGCTGATTAAGCTTATGGACTCCAGTCTCCAAGGCTTGGAACGCTTGCTCTGTGTAACCTTTGAGTAATTCCCCTTCTTTGGTGAGACACACATTCCTGCCCTGTTTGTAGAACAAAACTTGGGATAAGTGATTTTCCAATACCTTGATCTGCTTACTCACCGCGCCATGTGTGATATTGAGTTTATCCGCCGCTTCACTGTAACTACTCGAATGCGCTGCTACGTGGAAAATATGAAATGCTTTCAAATGTCTCATGTGTGATTTTTTCTCACAGATAGGTGGAAGTCATTTCGATTATAGGCAGCAATAAAAAACCATACAATGCTGGCTCATCAAATATAAAGAGTTGGAGTCATTATGGAGTGGTTAATCCTAGCAGTATTGGGACTATTGATTGTTATCAGCCCAGGCGCTGATTTCGTTTTAGTTTTGAAAAACAGTGTCAACCAAGGAAGACAAGCAGGGATTTGGACTGCAATCGGTGTGAGTTTAGCGATTTGTGCTCACATCAGTTATTCAATGCTTGGGATCAGTTACTTAATCTCACAGAATGAGCAGCTGTTTGACATGATTAGATACGCAGGTGCAACCTACCTTATTTATCTAGGGCTAAAAGGTATCTTGAGTGCGGACAACAAGCTTGCACCGATGGAAGATGCAAAGCAAAGCACCAGTGTTTGGCGCTATTTAGCCCAAGGCTTCTTATGTAACGTGATCAACCCAAAAACCATGTTGTTCTTTTTGAGCATCTTCAGCCAAGTCATCTCACCTGATGCAGAAAACCAGCATGTCGCGCTCGGCTATGGGCTTTACATGATCGTTCTTCACGGTTTATGGTTTGGCGTTGTCGCTATGCTGTTTACTTCGAATACATTGCAAAAGCATCTATTGAGAGCAAAGAAAAGGCTTAATCAAGCATGTGGATTTGGCTTAGTGACGTTCGGAGCACTGTTGGCGATTAAATCGTAAACAAGCGAGTCACAAATAGAGAGCGATTCAAACGACTGAATCGCATCTAACTGGGTCTTGGTAAAACTCTAAACAAGATTCATCGGTCTAATATCGGCACTATCAGGGAAGATAGCGTTGAGTTGTTTCACTTCTATCGATAAATGTCGGTTGAGCACACCCTTGATAACCGAACGCATATCAGTCGTTGGACTAAGGTCTCGGCCTTCATATAGCTGGCTTTGGCTCAAGCCCGGCCAATTGGTAATAACCTTACCACCCGCTCCTTTCAACGATGGCAGCGCACCACCCGCAACAAACATGACGTTGCCAGTGCCGTGGTCGGTGCCTTTGGTGCCGTTTTCTTTTGCTGTTCGACCAAATTCACTGGCCGCGATGATCACTGTCTTCTGCCAACGATCACCTAGTGAAGCTTTGAGAGCCGCTAACCCAACATCCAAAGTTTTAAGCTGATTACTCAACCGTCCATTTACGTTGCCTTGATTGGCGTGAGTGTCCCACCCACCGAGTTCTAACGCTGCGATGTTTGGTCCGTTATCAGCCGACAATATGTCGCCTGTTTTACCCATCAATGATCTAAACTGTTTGCCGACACCTTGGTCGCCTACCAGTTGATCTATCTTCATGACACTTTCAAAGTTTGAAGACAGCATTTGGTCACTTTGAAACAACTCTTCCAGCAGTTCCGTTTGTTTATCACGTGTTTTTAAGCGGTTTGGGTACCAACTTGCAACGTTCGATTCGCCCTGCATGATGAGTGGTAAGCCCGAATCAATCGCTATTCCATCGTATTTTTCTGAGCTCAACGTGAGTAAACGGTTAATCCACCCTACGGTGTTAAACGGGTCGGAAGTGCCATTCTCCAATATCTTCTGTCCATCAAAATGTGAGCGCTCGCGATAAGCGGTTGAACAAGCGTGTACAAAGCTGAGTTCGTTACTCTCATACCATTGATGGCATTGCTTTAGGGATGGGTGAAGCCCAAAGAAATCATCCAACTTCACTAGCTGTTCAGGTTTTAATCCGATGTTGGGTCTCAAATTAGAGTAATCCGGATCGGCATGCGGCACTACAACATTTAAACCATCCATCGCGCCACGCAGTGATACCCAAATGAAGATATTGTCTGAACCTGTTTTGGCAAAGCTTGGAAATGGCAGCATCGCACTGACGCCAACAGCCGCCGCAATACCCATGAACTGGCGGCGGTTAATACTATGTGGCGCTTTATTCTGAGAACAATCTGACTTTTTCATACCCAATCCTAACGATATTGAAACTGCGGACATAGCCACAACAGGGAAAGTTGCATTGCAGCGCTGTCGGCTTTGTTCAATACAATTTGGGTGTGTTCATCAATAGCATCGCCATATAAACCCGCGATCACTTTATCCACTACCGCTTTCGGCTTAACTCCTGACGCTTTAGCCGATTTTATTGCAGCAGACGCAAGCCTATTCGCAACTTGCATACGTTGAGTCAACGCCGAAGGGCTATTGTAGTCTCTGTCTTGATCCGACCAGCCTGCAGGTGAACCCGGTTTAAAAGGAGGCTGCCCTAAATTGTTGAGTGCATTGAATGCCTGTTTCTCGTTTAAAGAAATATCGGCACTACGAAGAACGGCAAACAGCCACTCCTTCGGCGGTCTAAAACGATTAGGGTTAGGTTTACTCGCCTCAGCACTGTTCAATAACAAGCGATAAACAGGCAGTAAATTCCCCTCGCCTCTCAGATATTCAGCAACCATTTGCTCTGAGAGTTCTTTAGGTATGTCGCCAATGAAATGCTGGCACAGCTTACCAACCAAGTACGCAGCAGTGTCTTTGTGGGTCGCTAAGGTTTTTAAACACGACTCTCCTTGCGAGACGCCGGATTGAGAATAAGCCTTTCCAAGCAGTGTGATACTTCCTGGCTCATGCAGGTTATTAGCAAATCGAAACCCAGCATCAGGAGATTTGAATTTAATGCCCCAGCCTGAAATCGCTTTTGCTAAGGCAATGACGTCTTGCTGAGTGTAAGAACCGTCAACGCCAAGAGTGTGGAGTTCTAAGATCTCACGAGCGAGGTTCTCATTGAGCCCCTTATTACGGCGCTTTCCGACTTTTGAATTGGGACCAATCGAGAGTTGATTGTCGAGATACAGAAGCATCGCAGGATGTTTAGAAGAAGCCATCAGCATCTCGCCAAAGTTACCATTCCAATGCTGGCGAACCACATCGTTTTCAATGCTGGCGGCCAAGGGCATCAGTTTTCGATTATCGACCGAGATGGCGAAGTGATTGCTCCAAAACTGAATGATGCGCTCTTGAAAACCATAAGGAGTTTCAACACTTTGTAGGTGGCGAGCTTGAGCTTGTTGTCGATACTGCGTTCGAAGAAAAGACTGCGCTTCTTTCTTCGTGGCTTGCATCTGTTGTTCGTCACCCTTGGCCTTCATTCGTTGTACACGATTCTCTCCTACTTTAATCAGAGTAGATTCAGTACTCGGTAAGTCTTGTATAGCTTGGTGAACGAATGGCTTTTTATCCAACTGTTCTACAGGAGAATAATAGGTTGTTTGACCTAGTTTTGGCCCAAAGCCAAACCTTTGTTCACCCACGATTTTTGAAGTCGGGTAATAATTCATTGCACACTCCCTTACGCTCGATCTTTTCTAAGTGTAATCGCTTAGTCATCAAGCATAGGGAGCTTTACAAGGTTTTACGTTAGATGGGTGTCAGGTGCCTATCAAGTTACAGACACGGTGTGATCATTTTAAATGTATATCTACTTGCGCAACATATACACAAACTGATCGTTTTGCGAGGTGATTTCAAAACCAAATCGGAGATACAACTCCCCAACTCGATTACCTTGCAAATAACACAGCTCTACTGGCTTACTGAGCTTGTCTGCGTGAGCTAAACAATCAGTCAAAACTTGGCTTCCAATACCCTTACCATGATATTCAGGCAGCAAGAAAAATCGGCAAAAGTAGAAGTGGTCACCTTTATCTTGCAGCAACACACTGCCAATCGCTTTGCCCTGATACTCAATGATTTCAGGCCTTTCCTCTGCCCACTCTTCGGCGTGTATGTCTCGTTGAATTTGGTCATCCCAGCCAAAAACAGCCTTGATTGGCTCATATTCAGCCGCCTTTTTTAGCTCGAACAGAAATTCATAATCTGATGACTGAGCAGCTCTTGTTGAATACTTCAAAATACCTCCAACAATAATTGGCTATGGTTTCATTTTCGTTTAAGCCGGAATTCAGAGCCCCAGACACAACCAAAAATGCCACGCTTAAATGTTCATTTTGGTTCTAGTTGGTAACGTAAGACTTCGTGTTTATCTTGCTCTGAATAAAAGGTATTCAGGAATTGTCCACCGCACTTCTCAATGACCTTTTGCGAAGCTATATTGCCCCTCTCACACGTAATAATAGCGCTTTCGGACAATACGTACCGTTGAACCCAAGACAACATATGACTTGCGATACCCCGCCCTCTCGCTTGTGGCAAAGTCTCGTAGCCGATATGTCCGATGACATCGTGAATGTACGGACTGGTGCCATGACGAACTCTTATCACTCCAAGAATACGTCCAGACTCGAAACAAAAATAAGTAGAAGCAGGCGTCCACCCTTCTGGCAAACCCCCACCTTTTGAATAAGCAATTCGTCTTTCTAAATAGGCATCACTGCCATCAGAAATGCCCGTGTAAATATCTAACCCATCTTCAACACAGGCGTTCACATAGTGATGAAAGGCAGTTGAATGCGAAAGAGCAGCTTTAACCATGTCCATATGATGTTAATTCTCCGCCGGTTTTACGCTATTTAGTTCAGTAGCAACTCGCAATTTTGACCGATTATCGACTATTGCTTCTTAACGTACTTCGCCGTAACCAACATTTCACCGCCACCATCCAACTTGCAATCTAGCTGGTGATCTTTGCCTTCGTTGATGCGTCGAATCACGGCTTTAGTGCCGATTTTCAGTACGCTAGAACTGCCTTTAATTTTTAGATCTTTAATGAAGGTAACTTTATCGCTACTTTCCAATACAACGCCATTTACGTCCTTAACACGCGCGGCTTCTCTTTCTAAACGCTCTTCTTCTGGATTCCACTCATAGGCACACTCAGGGCAGATTAGGTTGTTTTGGTCTGGGTAGACATATTCAGATTGGCATTGCGGACAAGGAGGTAAGGACATACGTTAATACTTCATTTAAATAGAATTTGTTCCATTTTAATGGCTCTTGTCAGGCTTAGCGAGCATAAATCTAACAAGTTTTACGGAGAGCTAATTGTCTTAAAAAAGAGCAGTACCTAAAACGAACAAACACAGCCGCTAAGCTGTGTTTGTTTAAAGGTTTGAAAAGCGGAACGGCTTAACGTTCGACTTTTGGTGAGTAAATCGAGTAAGCGGTGATTTGCCCTGCCACGATTGCAGAGAACATGAATAACGCCGACAAACCAATACTCGGGATAGGCAGAATCGATTGTTCAAACACCGATTGGCTGGCACTCACTAATACTCGGCTACCCGGAACCAAGATGATGATCCCTTGCACGATATAAATAGAGCCCGTGAGCTCCATCTTTTTAGCAATCCAAGTTCCGTACAAAGTAATAAGAACCGTCGTAACCCAAGTACCGACAACCCAACCACTATCAAAACCTAGATAGAACGGGCCCCACATACCGAGAACCGCTACTGGTAAACCAAGTAAGATGTCTTTAGGTCGCGCATTGAACATCACACCGATAGAAACAGAGATCAGCACCAAGCCAGATATGTGCATCCACATCGGTACCGCATTGGTATAGTCGATGGAGACCGCTTGTCCCCATATCGCTTCACCGATGTTGAGCCCCATGATAATCCCTACAAACAGCTTAATCAGGGTTAAGGCGCTCTGCCCTAGCAAGCTGGTACCAGAAACCAAGTCATTAAACGCCAAACATTCTAATGCGTTGGCTATGGATAAACCGGGGACAAACAAGACAATCGAGGCGATACACAACGCCCACACAGGAATCGGTAAACCTGTACTTGCCAAAAACGCCACGAAAATACCCGTTAACAGTGCCGAGATGAATTCAACCGCGATAGCACGACGTGAATGAAGAACTTGCTGACATACCCAAACCATCAAACCCAATAACGCAGAAAATCCAACCGCTTCCAACGTACTGCCCACCAGCATCAAATACGCAGGCGGAATACCCATATTGGCAAGTGCCGTCACAAATTTAGAGTAACCGACAGGCTCTGGTACAGGCTCACTGCTCGGTTGGTTAATACGAATGATCGTATTGGCCAACAAACTCAGGTTAATTGACGCAGGCTTTAGACGCTTAAGAATAACGGCGTTGTTATCGTCTGGAAATTGATAGTTAATCGCAGTTGGCGTTGCTTGGATCATCACATCCACACCATGCTTTTTTGCATAGAATTGAGTGTATTTCTCTAGCTTGTAAGGAGCACAACCACTGCGGTGAAGAGTGTCACCAATTTCAACAATTTTGTTAATTCGGAACTGAGAAGGCATGGGAATTTTAGGGGAGACAAAATGTGCGGCAAATGTACCAAACGATAGACGGAATGACGAGACTTTTGCGTGAATTATCAACTGAACTCGTTACTTTTTTCTGCAAAGGCTTATAAGTGCCTATAACTCTAGTCATTTGGGATTAGTTTACTGAATATTTTGACAAATTAATAAGTTAAATTTATGCATTCAGATTGTTATTAACGAAATCCAAAACACGAATAAAAACCAGGTTTATGTTAACACTCCAAATTCCTTAATTTTCATGAGATTTATGACTGCCAAGCACCATTAAAACAGGTTTATAAATTAATGTAGATTTATCGCAAAAAGCAGCATGACATTTACTATTATTTCTCACCTTCCTTTTACGAGATTTTAGTCACATTTTATTCACTCTGAAAACGCCGAACATGATGGAAAAACTAGCGGAGTGGTGGTTATGCGAGCACTTAGAATAAAAATGAAAGAAAAAGGTTTCGTTTTCAGTTAGATGTGGCATTATCAAACTCGTTAAGACGATGTGCGTGCATCGTATAATGGCTATTACCTCAGCCTTCCAAGCTGATGATGCGGGTTCGATTCCCGCTGCACGCTCCAGTCTTCTTGATACCTCAGTCTTACTCTTAAGACAGTGTGCGTGCATCGTATAATGGCTATTACCTCAGCCTTCCAAGCTGATGATGCGGGTTCGATTCCCGCTGCACGCTCCAACTTCTCCTTATGCTCCATGACGTGCTTTATTCCAGCGACACGCTATTCAAAAACTTTCTCCGTTAGTTAAATCCATAGTCATTAAATCTATACTGATTAAACTTATTTTGTTTAAGCTTAGATTGACCAACCAAAGCTATTAACTCCTTAATTCGCTTCGTATTTCTGACACCTATCCAAATCACACATTGCAGTTCAGCTTTTAATGATTTTCAAAATTGTTCCAATTTAATAATCTTGGTCAATATCTGCAAAAATCATTGTGTTAATGTGCGCGCATTAGCAACAACCCATAAATAATAAAAAATGTTTAAAAGCAATGAGTTAACAATTAGCATCGAAGCAATTAATGTCGCGCTAGCAAAAGTTGAAAATGCCAATAAAATTCAGCTAGATACATTGAAAGGTTATGTGAACAGCGAGCCTGAACAGGCTGTACTGGCTTTTCGATCGCTGAATGAAGCAGAGTCAATCGATGACAAGTTTAAAAAGATCATGGCAGAGCTACCGCATCTGAGCGGCGAAGCACACCATCTGCTTGAAACTTCTATCTTGCTACAGTGACTATAAATAAAGATAAGCCTCAGCGAATCCCTCACAGCAAAGCGCTTTAGGTATAAGTTAAGACTTATCTTTAATTTTCTAGCCCTCATTGAATTTCTAATTCAACAAAGCGCTATTGATTAACGTCTAAAGCGTTAACGACTTCACCATACCCGCTTCAGCGTGACCAGGGATATTGCACGCTAACTCTACGTTATTATCACCATGGAAATGCCACAGCAATTGCTTCGCTTTGCCCGGCTTAACTGTAACTGTGCTGCCCGAATCATGTGCGTGATTACCCATGTTTTTCATCATTTCACGATGCTCTAGTTGCTCTGCGGCAGAACCAATTGAGAATTCGTGATCGATCTTGCCTGTGTTCATCACAACGAACTGCACAACATCGTTCGGCTCAATTTCGACCTTGTTCTTAAAGGTAATTTTCATATCGTCACTTAGTAAAACATGAACCACTTTATCCGGTTTTGCACCCGTCGCAGGCATGCCTACTTCAGACATACCGTCCATGTTCATCATCATTGAATGATCCATCTTTCCATCCTTCATCATGCTGTGATCCATTTTTGAATGATCCATCTCTCCACTCTTCATCATCGAGTGATCCATATTTGAGTGGTCCATATTTGAATGGTCCATTTCAGCAAAAGCCATTGAAGTAGTTAACGTCAGTGTAATCGCAATTAGTGTCTTTTTCATCGTCGTTCCTTAGATTAATTCAGTTATTTATTTGTTAGTTTCACATGTTCATATGGTGCGCCCTTACCTACTCCTGTCTCGCAAGTAAGGGCTTTATAGTCAGTGCGTTATTTGTTTGTCTCGTTTTGGCTATGCATAATCTCACGCTGTTTCCAGAGCTTAAAGATTGCAGGCAACACCAGTAGGGTAAGCAATAGTGCAGACGCCATTCCGCCTATCATCGGCGCTGCAATTCGCTGCATCACTTCAGAGCCCGTTCCCTCACCATACATAATTGGAATGAGGCCAATGATCACGGTAAGTACCGTCATCATCACTGGGCGAACACGCAGTCCTGCGCCCTCACGAATCGCATCCGTTAAGTCTTCACTCTGAAGTGCTTGCTGGTTCTGCTCCGCATCCAATTTCTTGTAGTGCCATGCTTGGTTTAGGTAGACCAACATGATCACACCTATCTCAACAGCAACCCCGGCAAGGGCGATAAAGCCCACACCCACCGCAATGGAGAAGTTGTAATTGAGGACATACATCAGCCATAGGCCACCAACCATTGCGAGTGGCAATGTCAGCATGATCATCATCACCTCACCGACGCGGCGGAAGCTGAGGTAGAGCAACAACATGATGATGGCGATGGTGATTGGCACAACGACACTCAAACGATCCTTCGCACGCTCCATGTATTCGTATTGACCAGACCACGCCAGTGAATAACCCGCAGGTAAGACGATTTGATCTGTAACGACTTTTTGCGCCTCTGCCACATAAGAACCAAGGTCGCGCCCTTCGATGTCAACGAACACCCAGCCATTAGGACGCGCGTTCTCCGTCTTAATCATTGGTGGTCCATCTTCATAGCGAATATCTGCAACATCAGACAAAGCAATTCGCGCTCCATTTGGTGTCACTAACGGCAGGTTCTGCAGCTTAACGACAGAATCACGATAGCTTTGTGGGTAACGGACATTGATTGGATAACGCTCTAGCCCCTCAACGGTTTCGCCCACGTTCATGCCACCAACCGCAGTCGAGATAACCTGTTGCACTTCTTTAATGCTCAAGCCATATCGCGCAGCAGAACGACGTTTGATGTCTATCGTCACATAACGACCACCCGCAACACGCTCAGCGTAGACAGAAGCCGTACCACTGACGCTGTTGAGGATGGGTTCAAGTTGAGAGCCAATATCCTCAATCACGCTCAGATCTGGGCCTGCGATTTTGATACCAATTGGCGTTTTGATACCGGTCGCCAACATGTCGATACGCGTTTTGATTGGCATGACCCAAGCATTGGTCAAACCGGGGAATTGAATCAGATCATCAAACTCTTTACGCAGAGACTCCGTAGTGACACCGTCATGCCACTGATCTCGCGGTTTAAGCTGAATAACCGTTTCAATCATAGTCAGTGGCGCAGGATCGGTTGCTGTCTCTGCTCGACCAATTTTGCCCCACGTGGTTTCGACTTCTGGAATGGTTTTGATGAGTTTGTTGGTTTGTTGCAACAACTCACGCGCTTTACCAATTGAGATGCCCGGATACGTGGTTGGCATGTACATCAAATCCCCTTCGTCCAAAGGAGGGATGAACTCGCTGCCAAGCTTACTGGTTGGGTAATAAGCAGACGCCATTAAGCCAAGTGCGATAACAATCATCACCTTTGGATATTTTAGGCTGAGGTTCAGAAGCGGTTTATACATCGCCACTAGGCTGCGGTTTACTGGGTTTTTGTGTTCAGGTAGCACGTTGCCACGAATGAAGTAACCCATTAACACAGGAACAAGCGTGATAGCCAAACCGGCTGCAGCGGCCATTGCATACGTCTTGGTAAAGGCAAGTGGCGAGAACATCTTGCCCTCTTGCCCTTCTAGCGCGAACACAGGCACAAAACTCAAGGTAATGATAATCAGAGAGAAGAACAGCGGTGCGCCAACTTCTTCTGCTGCCTTACCAATCACCTGCCAACGGTTTTTGTCAGTGAGCGGAGTCCGTTCAATGTGTTTATGAACGTTCTCGATCATCACGATGGCACCATCCACCATGGCGCCAATCGCAATCGCTATACCGCCAAGAGACATGATATTGGCGTTAATACCCTGCCAATGCATCACAATGAATGCACCCAAGATACCAACAGGCAGGCTTAGTGCGATAACCAGTGATGAGCGGATATGGAACAAGAACAGCGCACACACCACGGCGACCACGATGAATTCTTCAGCCAGCTTCTTCCAAAGGTTTTCAACGGCTGAATCTATCAAAGTAGAGCGGTCATAAGTCGCGACAATCTCGACACCATCAGGTAAGCCAGCTTGCAGTTCAGCGAGTCGATCACTTCACTGGCATTTTCACCAAAGCGCATCACGATAACGCCGCCAACCGCCTCGCCCTCACCATTGAGTTCCGAGATACCACGACGCATTTGTGGGCCAAGGTTAATATCGGCAATGTCGCCCAATAACAAAGGAGTACCTTTGTCAGTCACTTTTAGCGGCAAAGATTGAATGTCTTCAATGCTTGTCAGGTAACCGGTGGTACGAACCATATGTTCGGCTTCCGCAATCTCAACAACAGACGCTCCTGTTTCTTGATTACCATCTTGGATTGCCTTGTTGACTTGCTGAAGCGTTAGGTCGTAAGCACGTAACTTGGCAGGATCAATCTGTACTTGGTACTGCTTCACCATGCCACCAACGGTCGCCACTTCAGACACGCCTTCTACAGTTTGCAATTCATACTTCAAGAACCAATCTTGCAAACTACGAAGTTCCGCTAAGTCGTGCTGACCTGTTTTATCTTTCAACACGTAGCTGTAAACCCAGCCCACACCGGTTGCATCGGGTCCTAGTGTTGGCTTGGCACTCGATGGCAAGTTAGGTGCAACTTGGCTTAAGTACTCCAACACTCGTGAACGTGCCCAGTACATATCGGTATCGTCATTGAAGATGATATAGACATAGGAATCACCAAAGAACGAGTAGCCACGAACTGTTTCAGCACCCGGTACAGCTAACATGGCGGTGGTCAATGGATAGGTCACCTGATCCTCGACCACTTGTGGGGCTTGCCCCGGATAACTGGTTTTGATGATCACCTGAACATCTGACAAATCAGGAATGGCATCGACAGGTGTATTTTTAACGCTGTATAAGCCGCCAAATACGATGGCTACAGTAGCAACCAACACTAAGAAGCGGTTGCTAATAGACCAGCGAATGATTGCATTGATCATAGTTCGCCCTCACCCGTGCTATTCGTCGGTTCGAGAGATTTGAGCACATAATCAGAACCTTGCTTCGCCACTAGAAACCGAATGGTTTGACCCTCGGAAAACTCAGATAAATCAAGGTCATCACTGGCTTGGAAATTCATTTCACCCGCTTTCCAATTCCACTCAGGGACTGGCTGATGTTTTACGGTGATCATGCCAAAATCTGCCATCAACATAGTGATGTCACCCGTTACCCAAACTTCGCCAGCGATCTTGTGTTTGTTCACCTTGTAATCCACAACCTCGTACTGCCCTGACTCTGTCTTTCTCATCTCAAAGTCAATTGCCTTACCACGTTGCACGTCACTCATGTCCAAGCCTTCCACAAAGGTGAAATTCATCACCATGCCCGGCCAATCCCATTCTGGAACAGGCTGATAGTTAATCGTCACCATACGGCTGCCTTGCATAACATCGGAAATTTCACCGTTTGCCCATACGGTTTCCGCTTCTTCCTCAACACCATTGATGCGTGACAGATCAGCTGATTGGCTCGATTCAGAATCCAACATGAAGTGTGCAGAAGTGACAATACTCTCACCTTGCTCTAGCCCTTGAAGCACCTCTATTTTTTCGCCAGCTTCACGACCAACCTCAATACGAGCAGAGCGATACTTGCCAGAACCTTCTGACATCACCACTCGAGTCATACCACCGGAGTGAATCACCGAAGATCTTGGGATAGTAAGAACCGCTTCATCACTAATGGGTTTCAGCGCAATATTTGCAAACATATTTGGCTTAAGCTCGCCATGGGGATTGGAGAACTTCAAACGAACGCGCAAGGTTCGAGTTTTCGGGTCCAGAATTGGGTAGACATAATCGACGTTGCCCTGCCACTCCTTACCGGGAATCGCATCCAGTGTCATTTCGGCATTGCTGCCTGATGAGATCCAGTGTGCTTGGCGCTCAAACACCTCAGCATCAACCCATACCTCGCCTAATGGGCCAGCACTGATCACCGCTTGTGCAGGTGAAAGATAACCACCTTCTCGAATATTCAGGCTAGCGATGACACCATCCGCAGGCGCTTTGATTTCGATGGTTTGCGAGGCTTTCCCTTTACGAGCGATGGATCGTATCTGCGCTTTATCTACACCTAGGGTGACCAAGCGTTCAGTCGAGCCCTTGATCAAACCTTTACGACCCGTTTTATAAGCACTGATCAACTCTTCTTGTGCTTTAACAAGCTCTGGAGAATAGAGTGTGAAAAGTACATCACCTTTGTTTACCTTCTCACCCACTGCGTTGATGTAGAGCTTCTCAACCCAACCAGCTGCTCTTACGTTGGTTTGCCACAATGTACTTTCATCGAACGCCACATAACCCACGGTTTCAATGCGCGGTGATAGCGCTTCTCGTGTGACTTGTGCGGTTTTCACGCCAAGGTTATTTTCCACGGAAGAATCAATAAACACGGTTCCGGGCTTATCTTTAGCTCCGCCGTTCACATCGTCTGCATACACAGGGATAAGATCCATCCCCATTGGCGACTGGCCCGGCTTATCACGCTGATAATTTGGGTCCATCGGAGCTACCCAATACAAAGGCTCATCGCTGGCCTGTTTACTTACATCTGCGCCTGTACTCGTTGCCATTGCTGACATGTTATGTGTTGGATTAATTAGAAAATGGTTCACACCAAAACCCAATGCACCACCGACCAATAAAGCGATTGTTGCTACTTTTACTGTACTCATTGTCTATTCCCTTATTGATTGGCTGTGTGTTTAGTTGCGCTTGAGCTGAGTTGTGGTTGGTTTACTTGGTATTCAAAGCCACTGACTAACGCCGCCAGTTTGCTGTTAACGATGTTGAGATCGGTGATCAAACGTTGTTGCTCTAACTTAAGCGCCAGCTCATCGATCGTTGCTAAAATGACATCGTTAAACTGAGCGGTATTGTTTTGATAGCCCCTCTCAACCGCGCTGATTTGGGCTGCGGTTTGAGGAAGCAAGGACGTTTGATAGCGATCTAATCGCTGGATCAGATTTGATCTGTCCACCAGCAATGCGTTCACTTGCGCGTTCATTTGGGAAAGTAAGGTGTCTTTTTGAGATTTGGCCGCACCAACTTGATACTGAGCAGCCGATAAGTTCTTATCTTGTCGGCTCCCTGTAAACAGCGGGATGTCGACTGTCAGATAAGCACTCACCAGATCAGAAGCAGGTTCACCCGCCATGTTATTGGCTTGACGGTGTGCATACATCACTTCCACCCCAAACTGCGGGGTATAAGCTTGCTCGGCTAACTCGACCTGAGTTTGATTGGAGGAAATACTGACATCGGAGATCTTAACCAAAGGATGGTCAGTCAGTAGCTGGTAGTGCTTGGTTGAATCGATATTGGTCGCTAATTTGCTTTCCAACAACGACCAATCGATTTGGTTAGTTGCATTCAGTGTGCCCTGAGAATCAAGAACCTGAGAGCCTAGCCAATCAGAACCCAACCATTCAGAAAGCTGAGAGATTAAGCGGCGCTGAACCTGCTTGTTTGCCTGAAGTTTCTCATCAAGCTTGCTCACTTGAAGCTGAGCATTAAGCAGATCTTGCGCTTCACTTTTACCAATCGAGTAATTGGTTTGTACATAGTTTTCAAGCTCAACCAACAAACGACGATTTTGACGAATCACCGACTCAGCCTTTTGCTGATAACCTAACTCAAGCCAAAGCTGCGTCATGCTATTTGCAACCGTCAATTCTCTTGCTTGTACCTGCAAAGCTAAAGCATCTGCCTGTTGGCCTGCCTTTTTCTGTTGGAGGTTAAGCGTATCGCCACGCTCAAACTGCTGCATCAGCCCTACCGATATATTGGTCATCGGATCTTCGTCGAATTGAAAGCTATCGACAGGCAAACCGCCAAATCCAACTTTCAATTTCGGGTCCATTAAGGTCGAGCTGGCAATGCCCGTTTCTCGCATCGCTTGAGACTGAGCAAAGTACTGTTTGCGATTTCCATCTTCGCTTAAAGCAATCTCAATCAGTGTATTGAGTTGCTGCGTCGAGCTTGCTTGGTCATGTGCTGAAATGTGTTGAGCATTTGAAGCTGACGCCGTGGTAGCCGCGAGCGTAGCACTTGAAAACAAGGCCATAGGCAAGGCAGCAACCACTAAGCTCGTGTTCATGACAAACACAGAGGTTGTTGGTTTCATATTCACAATGAATGTCCATATCTAGCGCTAATTAGCGCATAAAAAAGAATGGCTTATCAGGTTTATCTAACTGATAGAGCTGTATTTTTAGATATAGATTTATGCGGAAGGTGGGCGTAGCAAAGATTGAGCGCGTGCGACTTTCTGGCCAATCGTGACCGATTGAAAACGAGCTAATGAAAAGGAAAGTTGATCAACGGCTTGAACAGCCTGAATTGGATAGGGACTTGCAGAACACATTGAGGCACAGCAATCGGCACTCGAACAATGGTTACCCATCATCGAGCTGCCGTCTTCGCTCATTGAAGACATATCGAATTGAGCCATCAAAGCATGGGCACTCATGTTAGAGTCTTCAGCGTGTACTTCTTCACTCATCACATGACACCCTGCCATTGAATCATTAACCGAAGTATCGCTGTGGTAACAAGCCGACTTGCTCGACCCCATTTCCATCATCATTACTTCAGTCATCAAGGCTGAGGAGCTTGAGGCATAGCTAGACATCAACATCGCAATGATGCTGAAAACAATAATCAAAGTTTTTCGGAATGTGTTTGTCATAGCTTACCTTTGAATTTACAACGCAACTATAAACGTTCCCCTTAGGGTAAGGTCAATGCCATTGTGCCGATATTTACCTGACCGTTGAAAAAGTATTCATCCTCTCTTTCATCAAAATGAGATAATTCTTCGACTTTGCAGTTTTTTCTTTAAAAATTATCCAATTAGCTAGCGAAACCTCTATCTGTGTATTTTACTTAAGACAGTGCAACCACGATTCACGGATGATAAAAATGGCTAACAAAAAAAACGTCGAAACAAACAAGAAAAATACAGAAATCAAAAATAAGAAAAGTAACGAGCTAGAACAAAAGAAACCAACACAAAAAAAGAAGCGCAGACTGCATTCACATCTAAAAGTGAATATCCCACTTTTTCAGTCACTCATGATGATTTTGCCATCATTGGCTAAACACGCTGCTGCAGAGAGCATAGACAATTCCAGTGACGCTGCAGATCAAGTAACCGCAAATAACGTGACCGAAAAAGATGTCACCGATGACCATAGTAAGGCGGACTCATCAGCGGTTGTTCATCAAGAAGCTCAGACGAGTGACAGCGACGTAAACTCAACCTTAAGTGCAAGTCATGCCGCCCATGGTTCGAGCTCTCACTTGGTTCCTTCTCATCATTTATCGACGCTTTCGCACCCGCAAGTCCATTACATTCCTTCGGTATCGATGCCGACTATCTCCTCAGGGAGTAACGGTCAGCCGACTCATTCGAATGCGCCTACGACGCCCGCTTTACCCGTCACCTTTATGCAAGAAGTCATAAAAGGTACGTACGGAGAGCTTCATGTTGATGCAAATGGTCAATACACATTTGTATTGAACCCAAAATCCCCTCAATACATCCTGTTGAATCAGCACCAACAAGGCACTGACCATTTCTTGTTGCATCTATCTAACGGCTCGAGTGTCATTGTTCAAGTTCCGGTCACAGGTAAACAAGATACGCCAAGTATTTCAGGAGACTTAACTGGCGTTGTCACAGAAGATCATAATATTGATTCACAAGGCTTGTTACATGCCAACGGTAAAATTGATGTCATAGACCCTGATCAAAATGAAAGTTCGTTGAAGCCGGAAGTTATCTCAGGTAAATATGGTTCATTAACTATCGATGCTGATGGACATTGGCAGTATCAAGTTGATAACTCGCTCTCTAATGTTCAAGCTTTAACCGCAGCCACTTCATTGCACGAAAGCTTCACTATTCACACCAAAGACGGCACACCGCAAACCATCGATATGACAATAGGTGGCAACGATGACAATGCTGTTATCACGGGTGTGGATGCTGGCACGTTAACTGAAGATTTAACGACACAAGTTCAAGGGCAACTTTCAGTAAAGGACCCAGATCTTGGAGAAGATCATTTTCAGGCATCACAAGTAACTAGCAATTTCGGTACGCTCAGCATCACCAAAGACGGTGCATGGACATACGATTTAGATAACAATAACCCTGTAGTTCAAGGACTTGGCCAAGGTTCAACTGCGACAGACATCGTCACTGTTCACTCAGTTGATGGTACAGCGCATCGAGTTATGGTCACGATTAATGGCACCAACGACAATGCGGTAATCACGAGTAGTACAGCAAATTCACCAAGTTCGTTTTTCGCTATCGGGAAAAGTAATGGCTCAAGCCAAGTTACTGAAGATAAAGACCTAACGGTTTCGGGCCAACTCAACATCACCGATATCGACTCAAAAGAGGCGCATTTTTCTAATTCCGACCTCAAGGGGACACTGGGTACTTTACACCTTAAAGACAATGGCGATTGGACCTATGACCTAGATAATAAAAAACCACAAGTTCAAGCTCTTGGTCAAGGTTCTGCGACAACAGACATCATAACCATCCACTCCGCCGACGGCACTCCTCATCAAATTACAATTACCGTTATCGGCACCAATGATAAAGCCGTGATAAGCGGAACAAGTGCTGGAGTGGTAACCGAAGAGTCCCAACTTCAGACCTCGGGCACACTTGCGGTAACGGATGTGGATACTGGCGAGGCACACTTCTCTCACACCGATATCGTAGGCTCGTTTGGTACGCTTCATCTGACCGATACTGGTTCTTGGACGTACGATCTTGATAATAAAAACCCTGCCGTTCAAGCATTAGGTAAAGGAGCAACCGCTACCGACACCATCACGGTTCAATCTGCTGATGGCACGCCGCATCAAGTGACTATCACAGTAAATGGCACTAATGACAAAGCTACTGTCAGCAGTGCGACCGTTGCCATCGATGAAACCGACAAAGCAGTAACGACTTCAGGAACATTGACCAGTACCGACGTGGATAATCCAGATAATGCATTCACACCGGATTCAATTACTGGCACCAACGGTGACCTGACTATTGATGCTAATGGACATTGGGCGTTCACCGCCAACAGTGCATTTAATCAATTGAATGTCGGCGATAAGGTCGAAGAGACCTTCACGGTGTCGTCCATCGATGGCACCCCTTCGACGATCAAGGTCAC